>NZ_JBHXJG010000083.1:0-27330 GCF_042723425.1 Streptomyces sp. NPDC058375
TCCCGGCACCCCTTCGGCATGGATCGCCGCGCATCCAGCGTCCGCCCGCGCGGCCGGTGCCGCCACTCGGGACCGGTGTACCGGTGTGCCGGTGTACGGCTGTACTGGCGTAACCGGTGTCAGGGTCCGGGACCGGTGTCAGGACTCCGCCGCCGTGGTCACCTGGAGCTGCTTGATCCCGTTGAGCCAGGCCGAACGCAGCCGCCGCGGATCCTCCAGCAGCCGCAGATCCGGCAGCACATCGGCGATGGCGTTGAAGATCAGGTCGATCTCCATCACGGCCAGCGACTTGCCCAGGCAGAAGTGCGGGCCGCCGCCCCCGAACCCGAGGTGCGGGTTGGGGTCGCGGGTGATGTCGAAGGCCTCCGGGGAGTCGAACACCTCCGGGTCGTTGTTGGCCGAGGAGTAGAAAAGACCCACCCGCTCGCCCTTCCTGATCCGCTGACCGCCCAGCTCCAGATCCTGGTTGGCCGTCCGCTGGAAAGAGACCACCGGGGTCGCCCAGCACACGATCTCCTCGGCCGTCGTCTTCGGGCGCTCCCGCTTGTAGAGTTCCCACTGCTCGGGGTGGGTCAGGAAGGCGTGCATGCCGTGGCTGATCGCGTTACGGGTCGTCTCGTTCCCCGCCACCGCCAGCAGGATCACGAAGAACCCGAACTCGTCGGAGGACAGGTTGCCTTCGCCCTCCGCCGCGACCAGTTGGCTCACGATGTCCTGGGCCGGGCACTCCTTGCGGGCCGCCGCCAGGTTCATCGAGTACGCCACGATCTCCATGGCCGCCTCGGCGCCGACCTCCTCGGTGATCGCGTACTCCGGATCGTCGTACGCGGCCATCTTGTTGGACCAGTCGAAGATCTTGGCCCGGTCCTCCTGCGGTACGCCGATGAGCTCGGCGATCGCCTGGAGCGGCAGCTCCACCGCGATGTTCGTGACGAAGTCGAAGGAGCCGTCGGCGTCGGCCGCCGCGTGGGCCGTCTCGACGATGGATCGGGCCCGGGAGCGCAGGGCCGCCTGCAGGGAGCGCACCGCGCGCGGGGTGAAGCCGCGTTGGACGATCTGGCGGACCCGGGTGTGCTCCGGCGGGTCCATGTTCAGCATGATCAGTTTCTGGACGTCGATCTGGTCCCGGCTGATCGTCTCGTTGAAGCGGATGACGGCGGTGTTGGTGTTCGACGAGAACAACTCCGGGTGCGTGGAGACGTACTTGACGTCCGCGTGCCGGGTGACGACCCAGTAGCCCTCGTCGCCGAACCCGGAGATGTTCGGCGGCTGGGTGCACCACCAGACCGGTGCGGTCTCCCGCATCAGGGCGAACTCCGGGTGCGGTACACGGTCTTGGAGGAGGTCGGGATCGGTGAAGTCGAACCCGTCGGGCAGATGGGGGCAGCGCATGGGCACCTCTCCACTTTGGACCTGGCGGCGAACCGTCCGACGGCAGCGACTGTCTGACGTTCCATCAGAAGGTGCCCGCAAGGTAGTAACGAGTTCTACAAGTGGCAAGAGTCGTGGCCGGATCCGTTGCCTCCGACGCCCGTGCGCCCTCGCTGCCTCGCTGCCTCACCGGAGGGGTGTACGCGCAGTGCGTGCACGCCCCTTGCGTAGCCGGGTCACCGTCACGAGACTGCTTGCAGAACTAGAACGCGTACTAGTTCCTTCCGCGGGCGCCGGGACGCCCCCTGCGGAAGCGCGAGGAGAGGACGAGCTCATGGCCGCGGAACCCGTCATCGTCGAAGCCGTACGCACCCCCATCGGCAAGCGTGGAGGCGCACTCGCCAATCTGCACCCCGCCTATCTGCTGGGCGAGACCTACCGTGAACTTCTCGGCCGCACCGGCATCCAGGCCGACTGCGTCGAACAGATCGTCGGCGGCACCGTCACCCACGCCGGCGAACAGTCCATGAACCCGGCCCGCAACGCCTGGCTGACGGTCGGCCTGCCCTACGAGACGGCCGCGACCACCGTGGACTGCCAGTGCGGCTCCTCGCAGCAGGCCTCCCACATGGTCGCCAACATGGTGGCCGCCGGGGTCATCGACGTGGGCATCAGCTGCGGTGTCGAGGCGATGTCCCGGGTGCCGCTGGGCAGCGGCTCCAAGCACGGCCCGGGAAAGCCCTGGCCCGACGAGTGGAACGTCGACCTGCCGAACCAGTTCGAGGCCGCCGAGCGCATCGCCCGCAAGCGCGGCCTGACCCGGGGGCGGGTCGACGCGCTCGGCCTGCTCTCCCAGCAGCGGGCGGCCGCTGCCTGGGCGGAGGAGCGCTTCAAGCGCGAGATGTACGCGGTCCAGGTCCCGACCACCGAGGAGGAGCAGGCGGCCGGCCAGGGCATGTGGCGGCTCGTCGACCGGGACGAGGGGCTGCGCGACACGTCGATGGAGGCGCTCGCCGGGCTGAAGGCCGTCATGCCGAGTGCGATCCACACGGCGGGCAACTCCTCGCAGATATCCGACGGGGCCGCGGCCATCCTCTGGTCCTCCAAGCGGATGGCGCGGGCCCTGAAGCTCAAGCCCCGGGCCCGGATCGTCGCCCAGGCCCTCGTCGGCTCCGACCCTCACTTCCACCTCGACGGTCCGATCGACGCGACCCGGGCGGTGCTCGGCAAGGCCGGCATGTCGCTGCGGGACATCGACCTGGTCGAGATCAACGAGGCGTTCGCCTCGGTGGTGCTGAGCTGGGCGCAGGAGTTCGAGGCGGATCTCGACGGCCTGGAGAAGGTCAACGTCAACGGCGGCGCGATCGCGCTGGGCCACCCGGTCGGCGCGACGGGCGCCCGGCTGATCACCACGGCCCTCCACGAGCTGGAACGCCGGGACAAGGAGTTCGCGCTGATCACGATGTGCGCGGGAGGAGCCCTGGCGACGGGGACGATCATCCAGCGGCTGTGACCCGGTGACGGCGGCCCTGACGAGCCCGGGGCCGTCCCCTCGGGCTATCTCTCGGGCTGCCTACCCGGCTCACTTCCCGACTCGCTTCCCGGCTCGCTTCCCGGCTCCTCGAACGCCGCCCGCGCGTCGAACGCGGCCCGGCGGGTGGCCCGGCGCAGCGCCTTCAGCAGCGTCGGGCCGAGCGCGAGGGTCAGGACCACCGTCAGCACCGCCCGCCCCAGGTCCCAGCCCAGCGAGGTCGCCGCGCAGTAGGCGAGGAAGCGGACCAGGTTCTCGTGCAGCGGGTCGCCCGGGACGAACGAGATTCCCGAGCCGACACCGGTGAGGAGCGGCCAGCCCTGGAGGTTCATCACCGCGCCGTACGCGAACGCCGCCACGCACCCGTACACCGCGAGCATCGCCAGTTCCGCCCGCCCGCGCAGCCGGTCGGGCCCCGGCAGCAGCCCCGCGCCCATCGTGAACCAGCCCATCGACAGCATCTGGAACGGCATCCACGGCCCGACCCCGCCCGTCAGCAGCGCCGAGGCGAACATGGTCACCGAGCCGAGCACGAAGCCGAACCCGGGTCCGAGCACCCGGCCGCTCAGCACCATCAGGAAGAACATCGGCTCCAGCCCCGCCGTCCCCGCGCCGAGCGGGCGCAACGCGGCCCCCACCGCCGCCAGCACGCCGAGCATCGCCACGGCCTTCGCGTCCATCCCGGACTCGGAGATCGTCGCCACCACCACCGCGACGAGCAGCGGCAGCAGTGCCGCGAACAGCCACGGCGCGTCCTTCGCGTGCGCGAGCCCGGACCCGGCGTCCGCCAGCAGCGGCCACCCGAAGGCGACCACGCCGACGGCCCCGGTCAGCAGCAGCACGGCCACCGACTTCGGCCCGAGCCGCACGGGCCGGGGAGCCCGAACCCTCTGCGTACCGCTCATGCTCCCGCCTCCAGTGCGCCGCACACCTGGGACACGGTCAGCCACTCCTGCGGGGCGAGGATCTTCGCCGTCTGCGGGGCGAACGCGGGGGAGGAGACCACCACCTGCCCGGTCGGGCCGTCCGCGACGACCTCCCCGTCCGCGAGGATCACCACCCGGTGCGCCAGCTCCGCCGCCAGCTCCACGTCGTGCGTCGCCAGGACGATCGCGTGCCCCTCGGTCGCGAGTCCGCGCAGTACGCCGACGAGCCGGGCCTTCGCCGCGTAGTCCAGACCCCGCGTCGGCTCGTCCAGCAGCA
This sequence comes from Streptomyces sp. NPDC058375, assembly GCF_042723425.1. NCBI lineage: Bacteria > Bacillati > Actinomycetota > Actinomycetes > Kitasatosporales > Streptomycetaceae > Streptomyces > Streptomyces sp. NPDC058375. The sequence goes on from NZ_JBHXJG010000083.1 coordinate 4,106, forward strand.
ACAGCGGCGGCCGACCCGTCAGCACCAACGCCAGGGCGAGCGCGAGGCGCTGCCCCTCGGAGAGGTCCCGGGGATGGGTGTCGTCCCCGACCCCCGGCAGCAGCTCCGAGACCAGCGCCCGGCAGGTGCCCTCCGCCGCGCCCGCGTCCCGGTCGGCGGCCGCGCACTCGGCGGCCACCGTGTCCGCGTACAGCAGATCGCGCGGCTCCTGCGGTACGAGGCCGACCCGGCGCACCATCGCCCGGGGGTCCGTCCGGGCGGGGGCCAGGCCGCCGACGCGCACGGTGCCGGAGGTGGGCTCGATCATGCCGACGAGCGCGCCGAGCAGCGTGGACTTGCCGGCCCCGTTGCGTCCCATCAGGGCCACCGTCTCGCCCGGGGCCACGGTGAGCGTCACCCGCCGCAGCGCCTCGACCCGCCCGCGCCGCACCCCGAGCCCGTCGACGCGGGTGACCGGGTCGGTGGCGGCCGGGGTGACCGGCCCTCGTCCCAGGAGCCGGGCAAGGCGGCCGGGGCGCGGCCGCTCCGCCGCGACCGGCACAGATTCCGGCACCTGGCCCGACGCCGAGGGAACGTCCGTCCGCACCGGCACCCTCGCCCCCGCCAGCCGTTCCCGCAGCCCGTCCGCCCCGCGCCGGGCGTCCCGTACCGACAGGGGCAGCGGATCCCAGCCCGCCAGCAGGCCCAGCTCGGCCACCGGCGGGCGTACCGGCGACACCTTCATGATCTCGGCGGGCGGCCCCATCACCGGGGGAGCGCCCGGCGCGGGCAGCAGGACGACCTGGTCCGCGTACTGCACCACCCGCTCCAGCCGGTGTTCGGCCATCAGCACGGTCGTGCCCAGGTCGTGGACCAGCCGCTGGAGCACCGCGAGGACCTCCTCGGCCGCCGCCGGGTCCAGCGCGGAGGTCGGCTCGTCCAGCACCAGCACCTTCGGGTGCGGGGTGAGCACCGAGCCGATCGCCACCCGCTGCTGCTGGCCGCCCGACAGGGTCGCGATCGGCCGGTCGCGCAGCTCGGCCAGGCCCAGCAGGTCGAGGGTCTCCTCGACCCGGCGGCGCATCACGTCCGGGGCGAGCCCCAGCGACTCCATGCCGTACGCGAGCTCGTCCTCGACGGTGTCCGTGACGAAGTGCGCCAGCGGATCCTGGCCCACGGTCCCGACCAGATCGGCCAGTTCGCGCGGCTTGTGCGTACGGGTGTCGCGGCCGTCCACCGTGACCCGGCCCGACAGCAGCCCGCCCGTGAAGTGCGGGACGAGCCCCGAGACCGTACCCAACAAAGTCGACTTACCGACACCGGAGGGCCCGACCAGCAGCACGAGTTCGCCCTCGGGGACCGTGAGGTCGACCCCGGACAGTGTGGGGCGCTCCGTGCCCTCGTACCGCACGGAGACCCGCTCGAACCTGATCACGCCTGCTCCTTGCCGCGTCGCGCTGGTCTGTCGGCTGCCGCCCGGTTCGACGGCGGTACGGGGGCGACCAGCGCGGGCAGCAGCCCCATCAGCGCCGTCGCCGCGGGCCACAGCGGCAGCACCGGCGTGGTCAGCGGTACGACCCCGGGGTGCAGCGCCTCCGGGTCCACCGCGCCCGCCCAGATCATCGCCGCCGCGACCGTCGCACCCGAGCACGCCACCAGCCAGGCCCGCACACCCCACCGGTCCGGGCGATAGCGGGTGCGCACCGAGCGCCGCCCGCCGAGCCGCAGCCCGGCCATCGCGGTGACCAGACCGGCCAGCAGCAGCGGCAGCCCGTAGACCGCCCCCTGCGCGGCCAGCAGCCCGTACGTACCGGCGCACACCCCGAGCAGGCCGCCCAGGGTGAGGACGTTCGTGGTGTGCCGGACGGCCGCCGGGACCTGGGCGGTTCGCCCGTACCCGCGCGCGTCCATGGACGCGGCCACGGCCACCGACCGCTCCAGCGCGCCCTCCAGCACCGGCAGCCCGATCTGTGCCACGGCCCGGACACCACCGGTCGGCCGCCCCCGCAGCCGGCGCGCGGTACGCAGCCGGACCACATCCGCGACCATGTTCGGCGCGAACGTCATCGCGACCACGACGGCGACCCCCGCCTCGTACAGCGCACCGGGCAGGGACTTCAGCAGCCGGGCCGGGTTGGCGAGCGAGTTCGCCGCGCCGACGCAGATCAGCAGGGTGGCCAGTTTCAGCCCGTCGTAGAGCGAGAAGACCAGCTGTTCGGCGGTGACCCGGCCACCGATCCGCACCCCCTGCGCCCAGTCGGGCAGGGGCACTTCGGGGAGCGTCAGCACGGTGTGCGAGCCCGGGATCTGCGAGCCGAGGAAGACGGAGAAGACCAGCCGCAGCGCCACGACGAAGAGCCCGAGTTTGATGAACGCCCCGTAGGAGCGGGCCCACGGCGCGTCCGTGCGCCGGGCCGCCACCACATATCCGGCCACCCCGATCAGCAGCCCGAGCAGCAGCGGGTTCGTCGTCCGGGACGCGGCGGTGGCAAGCCCCAGCGCCCACAGCCACCACGCCCCGGCGGGCAGCGCGTTGGCGCGGTCCGCCTCGGGGGCGCGCAGAGCGCGGCGCAGCAACCGGACCGGGGCGGGGGCGGCGGTCACCGGCGGCGGCGGGCCTGGACGACGGCGGCGATGCCGAGCAGCAGGACGGCGGCGAGGCCGACGATGAGCTCGACGGAGGGACCGCCGCCGCCCCCGTCACCTTCTTCGCTCTTCTCTTGGTCATCGGTGGTCTTCGCGGGGTCGGACGGCTTCGCGCTACCGGTGTCGCCGGACACCTGCTCACCGCAGCCGGACTTCGGATAGCCGGAGATCGCGCAGAGCATGGCGCTGTTGTCGTACCGCAGCGGCTTCGCCACCGCGGCGAGCGCGTCCGCACTGCTGGCGTCCGGTGCGACCTGCGCGCAGGCGGTGCGCAGGGTGGGCGGCTTCTCCCCGTCCGGGGCGTCCGCCGACGTACCCGGATCGATCACCAGCGCCACCCGCTTCTGCCCGTCCTCCGCCGGGGTGTCCGCGCAGATCGCCCCGAAGTCGGGGGCGCGGCGCGGCTGGGCTGCATCACCCGAGTCCTCGCTCACGGCGAACCGGAAGCCCTGGACCGTACCGTCGTCCGGGCGCAGGAGGGACGGCCCCTGGGTGGCGTACTCCCAGTTCTTGCCGTTGCCCTCCCAGAAGGACCAGTAGCGGTACCCGGCGGCCTGGGCGCTGCCCGCGCCGAGCAGGACGGCCGAGGCGGCGACGAGGGCGGCCAGGAGGGCGACGAGGGGAACGCGCAGCCGGGCGGTGGCCTGTGCAGGGCTCACGGCTGCTTCTTCTTCCCGCGCATGCTGAGCAGGAAGCCGATGCCGGTGCCGGCGAGCAGCCCGATGCCGATCAGCCACCCCAGGCTCAGCCCGCTGTCGTCGCTGTCGGTGCCGCTGGAGGGCTGCGGACCGGTCGGGGTGGGCGAGGGGAGGGCGGTGGCGGCCGGGGAGGGCCCCGTCGAGTTGAGCTGCTTGACGAGGTCGACGCCGCCGAAGCTGCGGGCGTCGGCGCCGGTGGCGTGCGCGGCGAGGATCAGCTGCGCGGTGGCGGCCGGACCGCCCTGCTTCGCCCAGCCGGTGCCGTTCTTCTGAAGCCAGGCGACCGACGCCTTGGCCTTGTCCGCGTGCCCGGAGGCGGCGAGCGCGACGACGGCGTCCGCGGTGTTGCCGAAGTCGGGCTGCGGCTCGGAGTCCTCGGTGCCGGGCATCGGGGCCTGCTCCAGGTACGGCGACTTCTTCAGCGTGTCAGAGAGGAAGAAAGCGCCGTTCTGGGCGCTCTGCTCCGGGCTGAGGTCGTCGCCCTTCGTGCAGGAGGGGTCCTTGACCGCGTTGGACGTGCCGGAGGCGATGCCCTTGCCCATCAGGCCGAGCACGGAGGCCGCGGTGGCGTCCATGTTGGCGGTCAGCTCGCCCTTCTTGCCCGGTTGGTAGGCGAACGCGCCGCCGTCCTTCTCCCCGCAGGCGATCGCCAGGGACTGGAGCGCGGTGTACGGGGTGCTGCCGTTCTTGGTGGTGAGCTCGTTGACCGGGACGCCGGTGCGGGCCAGGGCGCCGATGACGATGGAGGTGGAGTTCGCGTCGGACGGGCTGCCGGGGTTGTAGCCCCAGCCGCCGTCCTCGTTCTGCACGGACTTCAGCCAGTCGGCCCCGTTGTTGGCGTCGTCCCGGCGCTGGTTGATCTCGACGAGGGCCTGGACGGCGATGGCGGTGGCGTTGGTGTCCATCACCGTGGACGCGTCGCAGGGCTTGGAGGTGTCGGCCCGGTACGAGGTGAACGCCCCGCTGTCGCACTGCTGGCCCGCCAGCCAGTCCACCGACTGCGTCGACGGCGTGACGTACTCGATCTTCTGCGCGAGGAAGGCGAGCGACTGCCGCCACACCCCGTCGTAGGTGGGGTCCGTGGTGCCGTAGAGCCCGGCCGGCAGGTCCGCCGACGGAGAAGGGCTCGGTGCGGCGACCGCCACGGGGGCGGCGACGCCCAGGAGCACGGCGGTGGTCGCGAGCGCGGCTGCGCTGCGGCGTACGGTCATGGCTGGCTGGGCCTCTCCTGCGAGGGCCGGACTCCCCGGGCGCACGAGGGCACCGGGCTCCGGCCCCGTATGCCTCGACGGTGCCGGCCACCGGGGTTCCGGTGGCCCGAGCCGGTCACGCTCCGCGGAGGGCGGTCCGGCTGCCGTCGGGCGGACGGGTCACGGCTGGGGCGCTGCGCCGGATTCGCACCGGCGTCCCCCTGTACGGGCATGATGACGACCTGCCCACTCTACCGGTCCGTGGGGGAGGGGCCGGGGGCGCGCGTAGCGATGTACGTCACCGGGGTTGTCCCTGGTGGGGGCTCGGACGGCAGGTACGTCACCGGGGCGCGGGCCACGAGCGGGCAGGACGTCACACGGCGATGTACGTCACCGGGGCCCCGCCCGGGACGGCCTCCGCGCGGCCGAGCTTCACGAGCCGTCGCAGATGGGACTCGGCCTCCGACACGGCGATGGACCGCGAACCGTGCGGGATCTGCTCCCAGGGCCGGTTCCACTCCATCCGCTCGGCCAGCTGCCACGGGGTGAGGGGCGTGGCGAGCAGCGCGAGCAGCCCGGTCAGCCGCTCCTCGTGGTGGTCCAGCAGCTCCCGCACCCGCCCGCCTGCATCGGTGAACGCGTGCTGGTGCGCGGGCAGCACCTCGGCCACTCCGAGCCGCCCGATCCGCTCCAGCGAGGCGAGGTAGTCGCCGAGGGGATCGGTGACGGCGGTGACGTCCGGATCCTCGTACAGCCCGATGTGCGGACTGATGCCCGGCAGCAGATGGTCACCGGAGAACAACCGCCCGTTCCCTTCCAGCTCGGCAGGATGCCGCTCCTCCAGATGGAGGCAGACGTGGCCCGGGGTGTGCCCGGGCGTCCAGACGGCCCGCAGCCGCCGCCCGGCGAGATCGAGCAGCTCGCCGGGGACGATCTCGCGGTCGGGGAGGGCGGCACGCAGCCCGGGCAGGGTCCGCAGCCGCCCTCCGCTGCGGGCGGCGCGCAGCGGGGCGAGGTGGTCGTCCGGCGCACCGACGGCGGCGAGTTTGCGGGTGAGGTAGTCGAGCCAGGTGCCGGGCTCGGACTCCCGGGTGCGGCGGACGATCGCGGTGTCGGCCTCGTGCATCGCGATCCAGGCCCCGGACGCCTCGCGGACCTGTCCGGAGAGCCCGTGGTGGTCGGGGTGGTGGTGGGTGATGACGACGCCGTGGATCTCGGTGACGGCGGTGGAGAGGGCGCTGAGCCCGGCGACCAGGGTGTCCCACGACGCCGGGTCGTCCCACCCCGTATCGATGAGGACGGGCCCCCGGTCGGTGTCGACGAGGTGGACGAGGGTGTGCCCGAGCGGGTTGTCCGGGATGGGGACCTTGATGCTGTGGACGCCGCCGCCATGGTCGGTCACCTGCGTCACGTGCGTCACCTGTGCCATGGGCTCCCCATCTCCGCCTGGACCTCCACTGTAACGAGAACTCGTTCCAGTGGTAGCCCGGGTCTACCAATTATTCGGACCTCGGGTGCGGTCCGCGCCGTGGACTCCTGGAACAGGAACTGGTATCAGCTCTGACGAGCAGTCAGTTACGGGTGCACGGGTGCACGGGTGCACGGGTGTACGGGTGTACGGGTGTACGGGTGTACGGGCTCACGGGAGGCGACGGCCATGACGGAACGTACGGAGCTGGTGGAACACGGACACCTGTTCATCGGCGGGGAGTTCACCGATCCGCTCTCCACCGAGGTCATCGAGGTGATCTCCCCGCACACCGAACAGGTCATCGGCCGCGTGCCGCACGCATCCGAGGGCGACGTGGACCGCGCGGTCGCCGCCGCCCGCCAGGCCTTCGACGAGGGCCCGTGGCCGAGGATGAGCCTGGACGAGCGGATCGCGGTGATCACCCGGATCAAGGACGCCTTCGCCGCACGCCACGAGGAGTTCGCGCGTCTGATCAGCGCGCAGAACGGCACCCCGTACAGCGCGAGCGTCATGGTGCAGGCGCTGGCCGCGATGATGGTCTGGGACTCGGCGATCACGGTGGCGCGGACGTTCCCGTACGAGGAACGGCGCGACGGAGTCCTGGGCCCTCTCCTGGTCCGCCGCGAGCCGGTGGGCGTGGTGGCCGCGGTCGTCCCGTGGAACGTCCCGCAGTTCACGGCGGCGGCGAAGCTGGCCCCGGCGCTGCTGGCCGGGTGTACGGCGGTCCTGAAAGTCTCCCCGGAAACCCCTCTGGACGCCTACCTCTTGGCAGAGATAGCGGCGGAGGCGGGCCTGCCGCCCGGGGTCCTCTCCATACTCCCGGCCGACAGGGAGGTCAGCGAGTACCTGGTGGGCCACCCGGACGTGGACAAGGTCTCCTTCACCGGCTCGGTGGCGGCCGGCCGCCGCGTGATGGAGGTCGCCTCCCGCAACCTGACCCGCGTCACCCTGGAACTGGGCGGCAAGTCGGCCGCGGTGATCCTCCCGGACGCGGACCTGGAGGCGGCGGTGGCGGGCATCGTCCCGTTCGCCTTGATGATCAACGGCCAGGCGTGCGTGGCCCAGACCCGCATCCTGGCCCCGCGCTCCCGGTACGACGAGATAGCGGAGGCGTTCGCGGCAGCGGCAGGAGGCCTGCGGGTGGGCGACCCCCTGGACCCGACGACGGAACTCGGCCCGTTGGTGGCCCAACGCCAACAACAACGCTCCCTGGACTACATCAAGTTGGGCCAGGAGGAGGGAGCGAAGATCCTGACGGGCGGCAGTCGCCCCGCCTCCCAGGAACGCGGCTGGTACGTCGAGCCCACCCTCTTCGGCTCGGTCGACAACTCCATGCGGATCGCCCGCGAGGAGATCTTCGGCCCGGTGATCTGCCTGATCCCGTACGGGGACGAGGCCGAGGCCGTCCGCATCGCCGACGACTCCCCGTACGGCCTCAGCGGCAGCGTCTGGACGGCGGACACGGAACGCGGCATCGACATCGCCCGCCGTATCCGCACGGGCACGTACAGCGTGAACACCTTCAGCCTCGACATGCTCGGCCCGTTCGGCGGCTACAAGAACTCGGGCCTGGGCCGCGAGTTCGGCCCCGAGGGCTACGGCGAGTTCTTCGAGCACAAGATGATCCACCTGCCCGCCGGCTACCGGGAAGCGTGATGGGCGACCGCTGGCACGTGGAGGTCGACCGCTCGGTCTGCATCGGCTCCGGCATGTGCGTCAACCACGCGGGCGACGCCTTCCACCTGGACTCGGCCCGCCAGTCCCGCCCGACGGCCGAGGACCTCGACGCGGGCGAACACGTCCTGGCGGCGGCGGAGAGCTGCCCGGTGGAGGCGATCACGCTGACGCTGGCGAGGTCGGGGGAGATGGTGTTTCCGCCGGAGGAGTGAGAAGGCCAGGAGGCAGCCCGGCTCAGCCGAGCGCACGCATGATGATCCAGTACTCATACTCTTCCGCCGTTACCGCGCACAGGTGCGTCCCATCTGCGGACAACGCCACAAACTCGGGAGTCCCGGTGGCGGCAGCAATGCGCGACGGCAGGCCAGGGGGAGCCATGTCCTTTACGGGAACCCATCCGACGGCAACGCCACCACCCCCTGGCGGCAGAATGAAGAATGCTCCGGACCTTGTGGCGGCAAGCAGAGGCCACGTCTGCTCGTGCCACTGAAGATCGAGCTGCTCCAGGGCATCGGGCATCGCCGCATCGATCGTCAGGGTCGGTTCCACTTCGATACCGGCGACCATGTGAATGGCCTTGGTCACGGAAGGTGCCGTGGTCGGCACCTCGGCGTCAACGAGCTCTAAACCGCAGGCATGCCAGTCGAACGGTGAGAGGTCTTGTCCGGCACCGGCTACTCGGATGACTACACCAACCCCTCTCATGCCGCGAACAGGGTGACGGAACGGGCGTGAAGGAGAATGGATGTCCCTTCCGAAAACGATGGCGATCGGCAGCTTCCCGTCGGGGTCACGCTGGATGGACACCGTCTTGCGTGCAGGAGCGGCCTACCTCTGGACGGCCAGTTCTTGGACTCGGGAAAAGACGCGATAGAAAGTGAAGGAGTTGCACTCCTTCACTCCCCACTCGGGCTTAATGCGCACGGGGGTGTGTGCGGTCTTGAATCCCAGCGTGATGCTGTCTTCTCGTTCGTCCGCCAGCACGTGAAACAGATCGCGCTCGTTGAGGCCAGGCTCTTCGTCGTACAATTTCTAGATGGATTGCGGGTCGTAGAGAAGGCGAGCCCAATTAGATGCGCTCATAGAAGACGCTCTCATGCGTTCTAGGGAGCGAGGAAATCATGTGCGTATCGAGGCGGCTCACGAAGGAGTGAGCAACCTCTCCTCATCGGATTCAGTGAGGCGAAATGGGCTGATGTGGCCGATGTGAGGAAATAGCTGGATGTGAAAGAGGGTTCGAATCCGACTGCGGCGACGCCTTCGAGAACGCTCCGTTCGGTCGTGCCACAACACTTACGTAAACGGAACGGTCGGAATCCATCCATGCACAGTCAGATCGTCTACGGCCGCGAACTGCACGTGAAGTTGCAGGGTGTCGTGACCGCGTTCAAGCCGCTCGGGCGGTACGCGGTCTGGGCCCGGGTAGGCGGAGGGGGCGATCCGCAGCGTGATAGTGGGGCCTCGAAAGTTGAGGTAGCGTCAGCAAACTAGGTCCGATCAGTCAGCATACTCCGCCACCTCTTCCCAAGAGATCCCTTTGGACTCGAGAAATTCTCCGAGATACACCTCTGTCTCGTCCTGTATGTCCTGACCTTCCAGCCAGATTGATTCGCATTCTGGACACATGTGGAATTGCTCTTGGGAATTGCGGATGATGAAGAGTTTGAGCCAGTCCTGCCCGCAGTGACTGCAGAGGATAGCCTTGTTCAATTGAAGCTCCTAGGGAATGCGGTGATTACTTCGTTTCCGTGCTCAACTGTGATGGATATGAAATCCTCGCCTGGATTGAATCCAACCTGGCGGCCCATTGGGATGATGTAAGTTTGCCGTGCGCCCTGGTCATTTATTTTGACGGCCAAATCTTTCCGGCTCCAAGCTTCGTCAACGGTCTCCAAAATTCCTTTAGTTCCAGTGTCGAAAACCCCATGATTCGGCTTGCTCAAGTTCTCTCTCGCGTGCTGCATTACATGGGTGATCCGATGTTCGCCATTGTGGCCGGGGCCGTAGTCCAATCCCTCTTGGCTTCTGAACCAACCGTCGCCCATATCTTGCAGATCGTACGGCGCGAGGCCCAGGGGGTCATACTGTGTGATGGGGTTTCCGACGTAGGTGGCCGTATTGGGGGATGCTTGCAGGCCCAGAGGGTCTTGCGATGAATATCGGGCGACTTCGGGGTCGTAGTAGCGGTGGAAGTTATAGTGGAACCCTGATTCTGAGTCATGATATTGCCCTGGGAAACGTAGAGGGGTAAATGTTCTAGCATCTGAATTCCACGTTGTGGCCCCCCATAGGGTGGTGCGGGTACGCCAGGCGATATCCCCTCTTTCGTCGATAAGTTCTGTTGGGGCGCCGATCAGGTCGGTGACGATGCTGAAGACACGCTGAGCGATCTGGGGCCCGGCCGGATTGTCCGCCGTTACGCGCTCTGTTTGAGTAACTGGGAATCTTCCCTGATAGTCCCAAGTCAGGGTGACTGGGTCACTCAGTTCCGTTGAATTGGTGGACTGTTCGCAGAGTTTAGACCCATCCCAGGTGAAAACCGTTGATTCTGAGGAAGGCTGGCTGGCTGTGGCAGAACATTGCTTTGAAAGACGGCGCCCTAGGGCGTCATACCGGTAGAGCCACACAGCACCGTTCGGAGTGGTGACCGAGCGCATCCGGTCCTCGGCGTCCCACTCGTACCGCCAAGTGTCCGGCTTCCGGGAGAGGCGGGTCTTCTGGCGGAGAATGATGCGGCCCAGGGCGTCGTGTTCGTAGCGGACCTTGCCGGCGCGGGTGATTGTTGTACCCGTGTAGGAGCGAGTTCCGACGGCTTCCTGGCCGGGGTGGGAATCGGGCCAGGAAGAGTCCGTCTGGTTGCCCGCCGCGTCGTACGCGTACCGCTCCGTCCAGTGCGCGGCGTGCACAGCCGTGACGCGGCCCGCCGTGTCGACATCGAATGTCTTCGTTCCGGAGAGCTGGTCGGTGAGGCCGACGAGGTGGCCGTCGGCGCGGTAGGTGTAGTCGCGGCGCTGGATGCTTCGGCCGGTGCCCGTGACCTGCTGGGTGGTGAGGCGTCCCATCGTGTTGAACTGGGAGGCGATGGTGACGTGTTCGCCCAGACGACGGGTGACTTCCTGGCCCGCCGCGTCGTGCTCGAAAGTGAGAGTGCGGCCCGACGTCGTGAGGGAAGTCCGGCGTCCTGCCGCGTCGTAGGTCCAGGTACTGACTGCTCCACTGGATGTCGTGCGGCCGGTTCGGCGGCCCAGTTCGTCGTAGGTGTACGACAGGGTCCGGCCGTTGACCGTTTCCGACTTGAGTCGGCCGTACCGGTCGCGGAGCCAGGTGACGGACCGCTTTGTCTAGTTGACCGGTGAGGTCGTAGGCGAAGGTGGTGACGGCACCTGCCGCATCCTTGCGGACGATGCGGTCCAACTCGTCGCGCTCGTAGCGAGTGGTCTGACCGAGAGCATCCGTGCGCGTGGTGAGCCGACCGGCCTCGTCGCGTGTGTAGCTGAGCGTGCGGTTGTCGAAGTCGGTTTCGGATATCAGGCGGCCGGCGGGGTCGTAGGCGTAGTTCCACGTCAGGCCCTGAGGGTTGAGGACCTGGGTGAGGCGGAGTTCGTGATCGTGGGTGAATTCGTAGCGCACTCCGTCTGGGCCGACGCGGGCCGCCAAGAGGTCGAAGTGTGTGTACTCGAATCGTGACACCGAACCCATGGCGTCGGTATGGGTAAGGCAGTTGCCTTCGCCGTCGTACGTCCAGGATTGGGTGCTTCCATCGGCGTCCGTACGTCGGGCGAGTTTGCCCTCCGGTGTCCAGACAAGGCGGGTGATCGCGCCGAGCGGGTCCGTGACGGCTATGGGACGGCCGAAGGCGTCTCGTTCAAAGCGTGTGGTCGCGCCGAGCGGGTCTGTGATCTCGACCGGTAGCCCGGCCGCGTCGCTGCGTATACGGGTCGCGTTGCCCAGCGCGTCCGTGACGGAGGTCGGGTGTCCTGCCGCGTTGTACGTCGTGCGGGTCACGGCCCCCGACGGATCGGTCACCGCGATCCGGTTGCCACGGTCGTCGTAATCCTGCCGGAGAACCGTCCGGTCCGGGTTGGTGATACGCGTCGGCAGACCGAGGGCGTTGTACTCGGCGGATATCTCTCCGCCGTCCGCGCGGGCCGCTGTGGCCAGCTGCCCGGACGCGTCGTACGTGAAGCGGGTGACGCGGCCCAGTGGATCGGTGCGGGACAGCAGCCGATTGCGGCGGTCTCGTTCGAACCAGGTCGTCGCGCCGAGTGGATTCGTCTCCGCGATGATCTGATGGGCTTCGTTGATCAGGTAACGGTGGACCGCTCCGCCGGGCGTCGTCGCGGTCGTGACGCGGTGGCCTGTGGTCGGGTCCGGGGCGGTGTACTCCAGGCTCAGCGCCATGTGGCCTGCCGAGCCGCCCTCGGACACACACCGGTCCCGTTCGTCGTACGCGTACTGGTACGTGCTGTCGTTGCTGTCGGTCCACGATGTGACCCGGCCGCGTCCGTCGTAGGTGAAGCGAAGGGGCAAGCCGGAGGAGTTGGTGACCTCGGTCAGGTCGCCGTCGGTGTAGCCGTAGCTGAGGATCTGCTGGTCGCTGCCGTCAGCGCTGCCTCTCAACAGATGCAGTGCGGTGATCCGTCCGCTCTCGGCTGTGAGCTTCAGGTGATAGCCGCCGTGGTGCACGATCGAGGACGGGGCCCCGGAGGCGTCGTACTCGAAGGCGATCCAGTTGCCGTTGCGGTCGTCCAGCTGTGAGAGCAGTGCCTCGGTGCCGTCGTCGAGCGTTGTGAAGTGTCTGACTCGGCCCGATTCCGGATCGCTGATCGTGTAGTCACCGCTGATCTCCCTGTCGAGCGGCCAGCGCGGACCATGGCTGGGCAGGACCGGAACGCCAGGGGCCGGGTGTGGGTACGACAGCAGCAAGCCGTCCTCGGATACGAAGATGACGCCCTCGGAGTCGATCTCCAGGCGCTGGTCGGCAGTGGAGGACCAGGACGGGCCGAACCAGCGCCCCGACCGGTAGTCGGACGCGACGCGGCGGCGGAACACGAGGGGCAGCTTGCCGGGCAGCACGACGTCCGTCTGCGGCAGGTACATCGCCCCGGTCGCCATGTCCACGGGGTCGGACGGGTCCTGCTCCGGTGCGCGTTCCGTACGGGAGGGCTCGGCCGGGTCATGCGTACCCTCCCGCGCCGGCCCCGGCGGCTTCTGCGGGCCGTCAGGAACGCCGCCCTTCCTCAGCCCCGCCCGCAGGCCCCCTTTCAGCACTCCGGCCCCCTTCGTCCCGGCTGCCTCCGGGAGCAGGCGGCCGAAGAATTCGGTTGGGTCGCTCTTGAGTGCGTCCCAGGCGCCCTCCAGGGCCCGGTCAGGGTTCGCGACCGTCCTGGTCAGGCCGGAGAGCGTCATGTTGACGCCCTTGTACATCTCCGCCGGGTGGGTCAGGTTGTACGGGTCGATCGGGCTCACCTGGCGGAGGAAGCCCACCAGAGCGCCCGTGCCCTTGAGCGCCCCGCCGCCGAAGTGGGCCAGCTCAACGCCCTGCGAGAGGCCGTAGTCGTACAGCTCGTTCTTGAGCCGGGCCGCTCCCTCCGGCTCCTTCGGCGCATGAGCCATTGCCGCTGCGACCGCGCTCTTCGCCTGCTCGGCTGCTTCGTTCCGGGCTCGGCGCGCGTCCTCCAGGACCTCCTGTGCCCGCTTCTGCTTGGCCACCCCCGGGTCGGAGAACGTACCGGGGTGGGGGAGCGGCCGGTCGGTGTTGCGAGCTGCGTTGTACGCGTCGACCTTCTTGTTGAACGCCGAGATGGCCTTCTCGGAATCTTGCCTGCCTTCTTTGTAGAGGGCGATGGCCTCCCGAGCCTTGCCCTGGGCACTCGTGACTGTGGAGGAGTACGTCTCCAAGGCCTTGGCCGCATCCTCGAAGGCGTCCGCCGCACGCAGCCAATCTGTGGGAAGTGTCTGGAACTTCCCCCGGAACGTCTCGGCGGCCTCCCCGCGCCAGTGCGCCGAGTCCAGTTTCTTCATCCCGCCGCCGACGAGGTCGAACGCCTTCTGGAAGTCGCGCAGGTTCTTGATCGTCGCGGTGATCTTCTCCGGTCGCCCGTGGATCAGCTCGTCGGCCTCCTCGCTCTGGCCGAGCTGCTGTTCGCCGACCTCGGCACCCAGCGTGGAGGCGGTCTCGTCCCCCCAGTCCTCGACCTTGTCGGCCCAGTCGTGCGCACCGACTTTGTCCAGTCCCGCGCCGACCTTGTCTGTCGCCGCGTCGAGGCCTTCGCCAAGGAGTTCCTTGCCCTTGTCCAGCCCCCGGACGGTCCCGTCGACGACCTTGTCGAGTCCCCCTCGCCAGTCCACCATCAGCGGTTCTGCCCCCAGCGCGGTTCGTCGGCCTGCGCCACGGTCTCTTCTGACGGATCGAGGTGTTCCTCAGCCCATGCGTCGATTCCTTCGCGCTGTTCTGTGTCGACCCCCGAAGCGTCCAGCAGCGCGTCCCCGACGTCGTACCCGGTGTCCTTCCACTGCTGCTTCACCTCGCCATGGGCCTCGGTGAACGAGTCCGAGCTCCAGTCCGCGTTGTCCCAGGCATGCTGCTTTCGGATCGTGTCCCAGCTCATGCCCTTGACCTCGTCCTCCGACAGATAGGGGTTGCCGTTGGTCGAGTTCACAGCGATCTTGAACGAGTCCTTGATGTACCGCTCCTGTTCCGCGAACGAGCCGGCGGACAGTCCGACACCCATGGCGAAATTGTTGCCACGCTGCGTGAGTGCCCGCACTCCCCACTGCCACCGGTTGCAGAACGTCTCGAACTGCGAGGCGAGCCCGGTATGCCCCAACTCCAAGCCGGACAGGGCGAGATCGGAGAATCCCCGGCCGGCCGTGGCCTGCCCGATCATCCCGAGTTCCTTCAACTCGGCATGTGCCAGGTCGATGCCCTTCGCGATCTGTGCCAACGCCGCCGGCGGCACGTTGAGGTCCGCGTTCTCCCCGCTCATCCTGTCTCCCCCAGATCAACAGCCACGTGGTCGGGCACGATGCCCGCGACCGGTGGAAACAGCACGCCGTCCGTACTTCCTGCGTCCAGCGCGATTCCTGCCGGACCCGGCAGCAGCGGCACCATCACGTCCAGCAGGCGCGCACCGAGGATGGTGCGATACGTCCACTCCCGCTCGCCTTCACCCTGTGCTTGTGCGAACCGGGCGAGAGCTTCTTCGTTCGAGAACGCGCAGATCCAGCGGACGCCGTTCTGGTCCGCCGTCCACAGACTTCCGTATGGGTCGAACGGCACCAGCACCGCAGTGCGCCGGAACTCGCCGACCAACATCGCGAACTCGCGCCGCGCGGACGCCAGGGCTTCTACCTGCTTCTCTGAGGGCTTTGCCACCGGCCCGGCTATGGGATGGGAAGCGCGGTTTCCGCCGGATTCCCGGGCACGGTCGAGTCGGCCAGATCGGCGAGTTTCGACCTTCGTGCCGGTTTGGCCATGTCATCCCCGTTGTCAGTCACGTACGGGATGTTGTCACGGAGCTTTGCTAAGCAGCAACGACGAAAAGAGGCCAGGCGCGCTTCTGCGATGAGAGGCCGGCCTCTTCTTTTGTCCGCCCTTGGCTGGGATTAGGCCAAGTCGCCGACGAAGGCCCGCCAGGCGTCGTGGCCGAAGGTGATGGCGGGGCCGGCGGGGCGGGTGCTGTCGCGGACCGGGACCAGGTGGGGGAGGTTCGGGGCGACCTCTACGCATTCGTTGTTGCCGCCGCTGTACGAGCTGGTGCGCCACCGTGCGTCCGACAGGTCCGGCGTGCTGTGGTGTGCGCTGCTCATGCTTGATGCTCCTCGGCCCTGCGGTGGATGACAGCGCGGGACTCGGCCGGGGAGAGCGCGGACGTGCGGGCGGCGTCGAACAGGTCCTGGTAGCGCGAGACGTCCGCCTCCCGTTCCAGCCACATGGAGCCGGACGGGTTGTCCGCAAGCACCACGTCGAGCGCCCCCTCCTCGGGAAATCCCAGCACTACGTACGGGCCGAACATACTCGCATGCGCCCCGCGCGAGAACGGCAGCACCTGCACCGTCACGTTCGGGCGCTCGGAACTGGCCAGTAGGCGCTGAAGCTGCGAGTTCATCACCTGGGCACTGCCGACCTGCTGGAGAAGGACGGCTTCCGACACCACGGCCCACAGCTGTAGTGGGGTGTCGTCCAAGAGCCGTTCCTGCCGTGCCAGGCGGACCTGCACGAACTTCTCGATCTCGTCCGCCGTTTGCCACTGACGTGAGGCCACCGTGACCGCGCGAATGTAGTCCGGGGTCTGGAGCAGGCCGGGAATCAACTGTGCCTGGAAGGTCCGGATGGACCCCGCCATCGCCTCCAGCGCGATGTAGTCGCGGTAGGTGTCGGCCAGTACGTCGCCGTACTGGTTCCACCAGCCCTCCCGACGCCTGCGGTTCGCCTTGCGCGCCAGGGAGGCGAGGCGGTCACGGACCTCGTCGTCGGAGAGCTGATATGCGTGCAGCATCGCTGTCAGGTCGGGCAGTCGTACCGCCACGCGGCCGTTCTCGATCCGGCTGATCTTGCCCTTGGTGCAGTCGAGCGCCTCCGCCGCTTGGTTGGTCGTCAGGCCGGCCTTCTCGCGCAACCTTCGTAGTTCATCACCGAGTTGGCGCCCAAGGACGGTCGAGGTGTTGGTGGCGGTGCTCTTCGTGTGCATGTGAACACCTTTAGCAAAATAGAGGCTCTGTCGGGGGCGGGGTTGCCCGAAAGGGGGAAAAATGACGCTGAGGCTATCGGCAACGTTGCAGTTTCGGATGGTGCGCACTCATTCTGACGGTGGCGGGCGGAGTGCACCGGCGAACTGGTCTCGCCCGCATCGGACTTCGGTTGAGCTTCGACCACGTGGAGACTGCGATGGCTGAACTGTGTGAAGTGAACTTTCGGCTGGCCCGCTGCCGCAGTAGCGTCCCCCGGGCCCGGGCCCTCCTCCGGGCCAGGCTCGGTGAGTGGCGGGCCGGGCAGGAGGCTGTCGAGACGGCGGAGTTGGTGCTGTCCGAGCTGGTGACCAACGCCGTGCGCGTAGTCGTTCCCGGGGACCGGATGATTGGTGTGCGCATCGCGTGCCGGGACCGGGGCGCGTGGCTCCGGCTTGAGGTGAGCGACGCCGGTGATGGCCGGCCCGTGGTGCGGTGGCCCGGTGAGTTGGAGACGGGCGGGCGCGGGCTGCTGATCGTCGATGCGCTGGCCCTCTGCTGGGGGGTGAAGCAACGGTCGGCCGGGATCGGGAAGACGATCTGGGCGGAGGTCGTGACCCCCGCCGTCGTTCCCGTACCGGAGCCGACGGTGGTCGGCCCCTCGGTGATGTCATGAGGAGGTTGTGGCGTCTCCTCCGGCGGCGTTCGGCACTGCCTGCCGCGCCCCTGTTTCGCGGCACCCTGATCCAGCTCGTCGATCGGCGGCCGGTCGTGATCAGCGGGGCGGGGGAGCCCGTCCTGCCCGTGCCGCAGTCGGCTGTGCCTGCTGTTCGGCACGAATTGCGCGGCTCATTGCGTGGGCAGGTTCGGATCGCTCCTCACTTCGACGACCCTCACCCCCGCATCGCCGCAGCCTTCGGGATGGCGTGATGCGCCTTCTCCTCGACACCCCGGTGATCCTCTGGTGGCTCGATGACGCACCGGAGCTGTCCGAGGAGGCCAAACGCCTCCTCGACTCCGCGCCCGCCGTACACATCAGCGCCGTCTCGCCCTGGGAGATCACCTTCAAACAGCACTTCGGCCTGCTGGAGGGGCCGGGCGACCTGGCCGAGCGCGTGCGCGACCTCGCCTTTCCGAGCCTCCCCGTCACCGCCGCGCACGGCGTGCGCGCCGGGCGGCTGCCGATGGTCCACGAGGACCCCTTCGACCGGCTGCTCATCGCCCAGGCGCAGGCCCACCACCTCGTACTCGTCACCCGGAGCGCCTGGATCCCGCAGTACGACGTACCGGTCATACGGGTCTGACCAGCGCCGCCAATACCCCGCGCTCCGGGTGCGGTGGTACGCGGGTCAGATCGCCGGCTCGCCCTCCGCCTTCGTCCGGAGCACGCCCTCCGGGGCCCGCCGCAGCGCCCGGATCGCCGGGACGCTCAGCATCACCGCCAGCAGGGCGAACGACATCACCGACGAGAAGATCAGCACCTCGTTCGCGCCGAACGCGTCCGCCGCCGGGCCCGCCAGGGCGCGGCCCAGCGGGATGACCATGATGGAGCCCGCGACGTCGTACGCCGAGACGCGGCTCAGGACCGTCAGCGGGATGTGCGACTGGACGCTCGTCGCCCACATCACCCCCCAGAACGCGAAGCCGTAACCCGCGATCACGTGGGCGATCGCCGTGGCCGCGAAGGACCATTCCAGCGCCGGGGCCAGAGGGTTGAGCGCGAAGCAGAGCATGGCCAGGGCGCCCGCCACAAGCGGGCGGCGCGGGCGGACCCGCATGCCTATGAGGCCGCCGATGATCGTGCCCGCTCCGTCCGCCGAGGCGATCCAGCCGTACCCGCTCGCCCCGTGCTGCTCGATCATCAGCGCCGCGCCCAGCGGCAGCGCCGGGCCGAACACGAACAGGCCGTACACCGACCAGACCGCGATCACGCCCCACAGCCACTGGCGGGACCGGAACTCCTGCCAGCCCGTCGCCAGCCTGCGCCACATCGGGTCGTCGCCCTCGTCGCGTTCCGTGTGCAGCTTGCGCAGGGGGACGAGGACGAGCGCGCTGAGCGCGTACGCCGCCGCGATCACCACGTACGAGCCCGACACCTGCCAGTACGCCACGAGGATGCCCGCCAGGCCCGGGCCCAGCAGCGTGCTCAGCGCCTCGGAGATCCGCAGCAGCGCGTTGGCCTTCTGGATGTCATCCGCGACCCGGGGCACCATGCTCGCCATCCCGGGCTGGAACATCGCCGTCGCGGCCCCGCTCAGCGCCATCAGGCCCATGATCTGCCAGAGCGGGACGCTGTCGGAGGAGAAGAGGAGCGTGGCCAGCGTGAGCATCGCCAGCATGCGCACCACGTCCGCGCAGATCATCATCAGCTGCGGCGTGAACCGGTCGGCCAGCACCCCGCCGAACAGCACCAGCAGGACGATCGGGGTCATCCACGCCGCCAGCGCGTACCCGACGCCGCTCGCCCCGTGGCCCGCCCCGAGCACCGCCGTGGTCAGGGAGACCATCAGCATGCCGTCGGCCAGCAGCGACGCGCTGCGGGCCGTGAAGAACAGCCGGAACCGGGTCGAGCGCCAGGGGCTGGGCAGCGTGGCCGACTGCTGCGGGAGGGTCGTGTCGTCAACGCTCATGTCACACCTGCCGGCTTCTGCCGGTCCCTTCGTCGATGGTCTTCAGCCGACGCCATGCGTCGCTCCGGTCCGGCTCGGTGGGCGGGTTCTCCACGAGTACGTAGCGGTGGGGCGCCAGGACCCCCGAACCGGCGGCCGGGATGAGGGCGGTCAGCGCCCGGTGGGCCTCCTCGGGCGTCAACGGGGTCTCGCCGCGGGCGATGTACGCCGTGAGGTGGGAGCCAGTGCCGGGCGCCCCGGCCGCACCCGCCCCGGCCGCCCCCTCCGCAGTGCCGTCCCCGCCGGGCGGCTCCTCCGCTGTCCCGGACGGTCCCGGCTCCTCCGCCACCCACACCGGCAGCCCGCCCACCGCCCGGCCGAGCGTCTCGCGCACGGCGTCCGGCGATACCCAGCAGCCGTCCACCCGGAGCCAGCCCGGCCCGCGTTCGGCGGGGCGGACCCCCGTCACCTCGGCCAGCGCCTCCATCGGCACGTCCCCGGCGGCGGCCGCCTCCAGGAGCAGGACCAGGCCGGAGAGGAACTCCTCCGCCTCCTCGGGGGTGAACACCGAAGGGGCGGCCCACAGGGAGATGTGGAGCTGGGGCGCCGTCCGGTACGTGAAGGCGAGCAGCCGGGTCGGCAGCGACTGGGGCGGCCCCCAGGCCAGCTCCTGCTCGGCGTCGTCGCGGTCCTCCGTGTCCGTGCCCAGGAGCGGGGCGGGCAGGGCGCTCACGTCGTTGAACACCACGTCCCGGCCGAAGTGGCTGCCGCGCTCGGCGGTGACCCGGTCGATCATCTCCCACAGCCGTACGGAGTCGAACTGGCTGTGCCGGTAGGCGTTGAGCACCGCGCCCCACGTCCGGGCGACCAGCGCGTCGAACGTCTCCACCCGGACGTCCAGGTGGAGCAGCGCGTCCTGGGACGTGGTCGTCACCGAACGGGCGACCCGGGCGTGGAACCGGTTGGCGCTCGGGACGGCGGTGACACAGCTGTCCTGGCCCGCCCGGTGGGCCACCAGGGCGCACCAGGCGGCCATCAGCACGGTGGCCTCGGGGTGTCCGGTGCGGCGGGCCGCCCCGGCGAGCGCCCGGCCGCCCCGGCGGGAGCGGAGCGTCAGCTGCCGGGCCTCCTCGTCGGTCCCCGGCCTCCTGCCGCGCGGCTCCGCGAACATCTCCTGCGGCCCGGTGCGGAGGATCCGCTCCCAGTACCGCAGGGAAGCCTCCGACTTCCGCAGCCCGGCCGGGGACGCCTCCACGGCGGCCAGGTCGACCGGGGGCAGGGACGTGAGCCCCGGCAGCTCCTTGCCCGCCAGCAGTTCGGCGAACTCCTCGCGCAGGATGGCCATCGCGCTGCCGTCCGCCACCGCGTGGCTGAACGCCAGCGCCACGTAGGCCGGTTGCCCGGCCACGGTGAGCAGGGTGATCCGCAGCGGGAACTCCCGCTCCAGGGCGAAGCGCCCGGCCCGGGCCGCCCGCGCCACCGACTCCGCGTACGTCGCCGGGTCGCCGGGGAGTTCGGCGTGGTCGAGCACGGTCACCGTGAACGTGCCCTCCGCCGCAACGACTTGGTCGACCGGTGCGGTCCCCGGCGGGTGCGGGAAGGTGGTGCGCAGTCCCTCGTGCCGTACGGCCAGGGCGCGCAGGGCGTCGGTGACGGCCGCCGAGGTGGTGCCCTCGGGGGCGGGCCACACATCGTGGATGTTGATGTGGGTGGGGTCGTCCCGCAGGATGCAGCGGATCATGTTGGCCTGGCCCATGGTGAGGGGGCCCCGGCGCTCGTCACCGCCCGCGTAGGCGACGGTGACCGTGGTCGTGGTGAGGGGCGGAGGGTTCCGGTGCATGGTGTCCTTGCCGACGGCGGGGGTCATCGGGTCACGGCCAGGCCCGCTTCGGCGCTCGCACCGGTCAGGGCCTCCCAGTGGTCCATCAGGTGGGCGAAGTCGGCCATGTCGTCCCGGGCCTCGTCCAGGAGCCGGGAGCGGCGGTCGGCGAGTGTGTCCGCGACCGTCGTGTAACGGCCGCCGAGCCGGTGGTACGCCCGGTCGACGGCGTCCAGGCGGCGGGCGACGTCCTTACGGTCGAGGCCGACGCTGTCCCGGAGGAAGCCGGCCACGGGGGACGCCTTGATGTGGCCCGCCGTGTCGAGCAGCGTGTCACCGGCCGCCGCCGTCCTCGCGTACACGGTGTTCAGGTACGCCTTCGCGAGAAGGAACTTGGCGAACCGGACCTGGTACGCCAGGAACCCGGCGTCCGTACGCCGCGCCTCCGTATGGAAGTTCACGATGTGCCGGTTGTGCTGGAGGCCGGGCAACCGGGCGTCGTGGGTGAGGTGGAACAGGAAGTAGTCGGTGCCGATGGTGTCCGTGGCGGGCGGCAACGGCACCCGGCGGTAGACCTCGTGGTCCAGCGCCACGTTGCACATGTCCACGCGCATCGGGCTGATGGGGGCGAGCGTGGCGTGGTCGCCGTCGAACGTCCCTTTCCCCGCGCCCCGGAACGACGCGTCGATCAGGTGGTTGCGCCAGATCGCCGGGGAGCCCTCGGGCAGCGACAGGCCGACCAGTTCGCCGTACGTGTCCGGGTCGAGGGCGCGGATCTCCGCCACGTCCACCGACATCTCGCCCACGAAGGAGCCGCCCGCCACCGCCACCCGCCGGTCGCCCGAGCCCGGCGGCAGCTTGCTCCTCGTCGCCGACTTCCGTACATTGTCCGCCCGTTGGCCCAGGTAGGTCAGCTCCTGGTGGAGGGGGAAGACCGGTTCGCCGTCGACGTACTGGTAGCGGCTGTCGGAGTCCCGGCGGTGCACGGACGTGCAGCCGAGGGCCTGGGCGACGAGGAACGCTCGGTTGGTGCAGGCCCCGTAGGAGACGGAGGACGGCAGCATCAGGTCCAGCAGTCGGTCCGGTCGGGCCGCGCCGGACCGGGCCGTCACCTCGCGCAGGAAAGTCCGCTGCTCGTCCTCGTCGAGGTGGTAGACGGTCACCCCGGGCGACGCGGGCAGCGCGGCCACCGCCTTCCGGTGCTCCGCGAGGACCGGCGCGGGGGAGGAGTCCAGGATCAGGAGGTGGACCTCGACGCCGAACTCCCTTGCCCCGTACGTCGCTTCCTCGCCGACCGCCGCAATCGTGCCGGTGCAGGCCCGGTGGGTGGGCAGGGTCAGACAGACGCGGCGCACGAAGACTCCCCGCTCCGGGCGGCGGATGCGTCGTCCTCGATCGGGTCCTGCCAGGAGGCGAGCCCGAGCAGCCGACTGCCCAGCGGGTTCAGCTCGGCCGTCGGGTAGCGCTGGGACTCGGGCAGCACCGGGTCGCCGACCAGAGTGCGGTTCCAGCGCGGGGTGCGCAGATGGCGCCAGGACTCCACCCGGGACCTGCGCAGCCGCTCGTGCTCCTCCAGTGCGGGCATCATCGACAGGTACTGCACGGCCCGCACCCCGCTCTCGGAGAGGTTGCGTGCCACCCCGTGGGCCAGCAGACCGTTCCAGATCAGCAGGTCGCCGGGGCGCAGATCCGGGCGTACGACGGGGAGTTCGTCCCGGTCGATGGAGGGGCGCAGCGGATCACGGTCCGCCGGCTGGCCGGTCTTCCAGGTGTCGAACTGCCGGAACAGCTCCGGGCAGCACTGGAAGCCGCCCGTCTCCGGCCGGGTGTCGTTGAGCGCGATGATGCCCTGCACCCGCTGCGGCGGCACGGCGAGCGTGGTGTCGATGTCCCAGTGCAGCTCGATGTCGAAGCCCCGGTCCGTCGGCTCGATCAGCGCCCGGTCGCGGTTGCCCCGGTTGGGCGGGTTGAGGTTGAGCCGGTCCAGGGTGACCCACAGCTCCTCGCAGTCCCATACGTCGACGAAGGCGTCGTACACGCGTTGCGACTGCCGGTTGTCCCAGAGGAGTTGGTGGTGGTAGGCCTCGACGAAGCCGTAGATGTGCAGTTGCTGGTCCAGCTCGGAGCGCAGCGGCCGGTCCTCGTACCAGCTCTCCGGCCGCTCGGGATCCAGACCCTGGAACTCCCAGGTGAAGTCCAGCAGTTGCCGGGCCGTCGCCGCCGGTATCGCCTCGCGGACGATGACGTAGCCGTAACTCTGCCAGTGGGCGAAGTCCTCCTCGGACAGCACCCGCAGCGGACGTGACTTGTCGAGCTCCCGCAGGGCCGTCTGGGCGAGGTAGGCCTCGCCGTCCGCGCTGAAGTACGGGATGTCGGAGGCCGCGCGGTGCAGGCGGGGCCGGCGGCGAGGGGCGGGGGTCGTCATGAGGTTCATGGCAGGTTCTTCTCCTCGGCCGGCCGTGCGGC
>NZ_JBHXJG010000084.1:0-27319 GCF_042723425.1 Streptomyces sp. NPDC058375
GGTGTGTCCGGCCCGAAGAAGCGTGCGGAACGCGTGGGTACGGGGTCAGGCGACGATCAGATAGATCCCGTACGAGACCGCCGCGACGCACAGCGCGAAACAGGCGTACGCGCCGGTGCGCGCCAGCGTGACCGACCCGCCGGAGGCGCTGCCTCCGGCCGTGGCGGACTGCTTGGAGAGGGCGACGATGCCCACGGTGAAGAGGCCGACCAGTGCGACGGTGACCACGAGGCTGACACCGAAGACGGAGGCGAGAGCTGCCCAGTCGATTTTCATGCGGATCTGTCCTTACACCTTGGCCGGCGGCCGGGCCGGGTCGTCGGGCGCCGAGGCCGGGGCCGGGATGGTGGTCATGACGTCGGAGGCCGGGCCCCCGACGGGCGGCGGCTGGACCGCGGCGATGGCCGTGGTGACGACGCCCTGGGGCTCGTCGCCGTCCGTCTCGTTGACGTTGGTGTGGTCGACCGGCTGGCGGCGCGAGGCCAGCCAGATCGCGAACGAGCCGCCCACCAGGATGACCGCCGTGACGGCGATGCCCCAGGGGCCCTGCTTGGTCAGGAACTCGGCGCCCGCGCCGATCAGACCGGCGGCCGGCAGCGTCAGACCCCAGGCGACGAACATCCGGGTGGCGGTGGACCAGCGGACCACGCCGCCCTTGCGGCCGAGGCCCGAGCCCATCACGGCGCCGGAGCAGGACTGCGTGGTGGAGAGCGAGAAGCCGAGGTGCGAGGAGGCCAGGATGACGGTCGCCGCACTGGTCTGGGCGGCGAAGCCCTGCGGCGGCTGGAGGTCGGTCAGGCCCTTGCCCATGGTGCGGATGATGCGCCAGCCACCGAGGTAGGTGCCGAGCGCGATGGCGACACCGGCGGAGACGATGACCCACATGGGCGGGTTGGAGCCGGGGGCGAGGACGCCGCCGGTGACCAGGGCCAGGGTGATGATGCCCATCGTCTTCTGGGCGTCGTTGGTGCCGTGGGCGAGCGAGACGAGACCGGCGGAGGCGATCTGCCCGGCCCGGTAGCCCTTGGCCGTCGACTTCAGCTGGTTCGGGTCGGTGACGTTCCGGTTGATCCGGTACGTCAGCCGCGTGGCCAGCATCGCGGCGAGGCCGGCCACCAGCGGGGCGGCGATCGCCGGGAGGAGCACCTTGGTGACGACGGTGCCGCCGTTGATCGAGGACCAGCCGGCCGACATGACCGCGGCGCCGATCAGACCGCCGAACAGGGCGTGGGAGGAGCTGGAAGGCAGCCCCAGCAGCCAGGTCAGCAGATTCCACAGGATGGCGCCGACGAGCGCCGCGAAGATGACTTCTGTTCTGATGCCGTCTTCGTTGACGATCCCGCCGGAGATCGTCTTGGCGACCTCCACCGACAGGAACGCGCCGATCAGGTTGAGAACGGCGGACATGGCCACCGCTGTCTTGGGCTTCATCGCGCCGGTCGAGATGGTGGTCGCCATCGCGTTGGCGGTGTCGTGGAAACCGTTCGTGAAATCGAACACGAGAGCTGTTACGACCACAATCGCAAGCAGCAGCGTGATGTGTTCCATTTACCCAGGCAATCGTTCGACGTCAGTGGCTCGTGGACCGTAGGCAACCTGAGTGAACGGAAGATGAACTGGGCAGGGCGCTGCGGTGACTCCAAGCGGAGTGGGTCGCCTCCGCTTGTGTGCGGGAGAGGCTGGGCGGTGCCTGTGGGGTACGGCGTGGGCTGCCCTTTGCCGCCCGTTGGCTAACATTTTGAACGGCCGTTCGGCACCCTGAAGAGATCCCCGTCACTTCCTCCGTGACGTTCCGGTTGCGCGCCTTCCCCCCTACGCTCGCCCCATGAGCGAGCAGCAGCCGGAATCCGTCCGCCAGGCCTGGCAGGACGTCGTCGACACGGCCCGTCGGAGCGCGGCGGACGGCCTGGTCGTCGGCACCTCCGGCAATGTCTCCGCCCGCGTCGGCGACCTCGTCCTGGTGACGCCCAGCGGGGTGCCCTACGACCGGCTCGGCCCCGAGGACGTCGTCGGCGTGAACCTGGAAGGACGCCAGGTCCTCGGGGACCTCGGGCCGACCAGCGAACTCCCGCTCCACCTGGCGGTCTACCGCTCCACCGACGCCGCCGCCGTGGTCCACACCCACGCTGTGCACGCCACCGCCGTCTCCACCCTCGTCGCCGAGGTTCCGCTCGTGCACTACGCGGCGGCCATCCTCGGCGGCCCCGTCCGCACCGCCGCCTACGCCCGCTACGGCACCCCGGAGCTGGCCGACGCCATGCTCGAAGCCCTCCGGGGCCGCACCGGCTGCCTGCTCGCCAACCACGGCACCGTCACCTACGGCGACACGCTCGACCAGGCCTACGACCGCACCGCCCAACTGGAGTGGCTCTGCCACCTCTGGCTCACCGCCGGCTCGGTGCCCGGCCGCACGCCGACCCTGCTCTCCACGGCCCAGCTGGCCGAGGTGACCGAGGCGCTCAAGGGGTACGGCCAGCGCGGCTGACCCGAGTCCGCGGCCCCGCGCCCGCGCCTGCCGGGCCGTCGGAGGCCGGACCTGCCCCGGACGGCTCCGCCCACTGGCCACCCGCCGCCCGCGCCACGACACTGAAGCGGTGCGCCCGGTAACCGCGACGGCAACGGCCGTCACCACGATCCTCGGCGTCGGTGCGGCAGCGGTCGCGGCCGGCCGGTACGCCGGCGACGTCGCCCTCAAGGCGACGCCCGGACGTCCCCTCCCCGCCGACCGCAGACTCACCGTGCACGCCACCGCGGCCGGGCAGGTCACCCTGACCCGCTCCTTCTCCGCGCTCCGCCCCGGCACCTGGGGCATCGCCGGACCCGGGGTCCACGCGGTCGTCGGGCCCGTCGTCGAAGGGGCCTCCCAGGGCGCCGACACCGTCGTCCGGAGGCTGGAGGGCGTCGGTGCCGGGATCCTCGAACCGGGCGCGAAAGTGCGCCTCACCCCCGCCCTGTACGGCGGCGACCCCGGCAGCGACCTCGGCCTGGGCCACCAGGAGGTCGAGATCCCCGGCGAGCTCGGAACCCTGCCCGCCTGGTACGTCCCCGGCGCCCGCCACACCTGGGTCATCACCGTGCACGGCCTCGGCACCACCCGGGCCCACCCCATGAACCTCATGGGGTTCCTGCACCAGCAGAGCTTCCCCGTGCTCGACCTCGCCTACCGGGGCGACCCCGGAGCCCCCCGCCCCGCCGACGGCCTCGGCCACTTCGGCGCATCCGAGTGGCGCGACGTCGACGCCGCCCTCCGCTACGCCCTGCGCCACGGCGCCCGGAACGTGATCCTCCACGGCTGGTCCACCGGCGCCACCATGGCCCTGTACGCCGCGGTCGAATCCCCGCTCCGCGACCGGATCAGCGGCATCGTCCTGGACTCCCCGGTGCTGGACTGGCCCGTCACCCTGCGCGCCCTGGCCGCCGCCCGCGGCGTCCCGGCCGCGCTGCTGCCGCTCGCCGTCCGCGCCGCCCAGGGCCGTACCGGAATGAGCCCCGCGGCGGTGCTGGAGACCTCGCTGCCCGCCTCCCTGCGCACCCCGACCCTGATCCTGCACGGCCCCGACGACACCATCGCCCCCTGGGTCTCCTCCCGCGAGCTCGCCGCCCGCCGCTCGGATCTGGTCAGCCTGCACGCCGTGGCCGAGGCTCCGCATGCGTCGATGTGGAACGCCGGCCCGGCCCGCTACGAGGAGACCCTGCGACGCTTCCTCACGCCCCTGATGTGAGCCGATGGGGTGAACTCTCCCCCTTGCCCCCGCATCGGAGGAACCTTTCACGTACCGGTGAAACGGCTTCCGTTTGGGCTTTCGGGCCGTCAGGAGCAAGACTGCTCCCGTGACGTCCCGTACCCCGCGCGACTCCAGGCTGCGACTTGTCCGCCCGCGACCCCTTGCCACCGCCCGCAAGGCCGTGACCACCCGGCGCACCAGGCCGGCTCCCCGGCCCCCCGAGGGCACTCCGCCCCGCGCGGAACTGGCCCGCCAGGCCAGGGCGGTGCTCGCCGACGCCGTACGCATCGCCCACTGGGCCGCCGGCGCCCCGGGGCCGGGCACCGCCGCCCCCCTCGCGGCCCACGCCCTCGAACGGGCGGCCACCGCCCTGGAGCTCTCCCCGGCACAGGTGCGCGCCGGGTGGGACCGGGCGCGGCTGGCCGGACTCATCGAGCTGCACGGCGACACCGCCCGCCCCGGCTGGCGGCTGCGCGCCTGGGACCGGGACGACTCCGCCGTGCTGCGCGGCTGGGTGGCGCTCTTCGACGCCTGGTCGCTCGTCCACGCCGCCCCCGCGGACATCGAGGCGGGCGCGGTCGCCGAAGCCGTCGAGGCCGTGCCCCAGGTGCTCTCGCTCCTCCAGCTCTCCGCGGGCCCCGTCACCGTCCCCGCCCTGCTGGACCTCCTCGGCCAGCGCGTCGCCGAACTCCAGGAGGAGCGCTGCGAAGTGCCCCTGGGGCCCGGCAGATCCGCGCCCGCCGCCCCGGCCGACACGCCCGCCGACCGGGCCGACACGCCCGCCGACCGGGCCGACACGGTCGCCGAGCGGGCCGATACAGTCGCCGGCCGGTCCGGGACCACCGCCGGGCCCGCCCGGAGCGCCGACCTCAACGCCCTGCTGCTCGACTGGGCCCTGGAGGGCCTCGCGGCAGTCGGGGCGCTGACCCTCGGCAAAGGGCACGCCACCCTCACTCCGCTCGGCAACTGGGCGGTCTGGGTCAAGCTGGAACAGATCTGCGTCGCCGCCCAGAGCCCGGCCGGGAACATCGAACAGTCCGCCGCCGACATGCTCCTCGGCTGCGCCCGGCTCACCCCCGGCCCGGCCCGCGACGAATACCGCGCCTGGCTCGCCGCCCGTACCGTCGGCAGCGCCGTCGCCGAACTGCTGGCCGTCGCCCGGGGCCAGGACGCGCTGCTGCGCGGCCTGGCCTTCGAGGCGCTGCGGGTCGTCGGCGCCCCCGCCGAACCCGAGGTCCGCGCCGTACTCGCCGAACCCTCGCTGCGGCCCTACGCGCTGCTCTGGCTCGCCGAGTACGAGGGCAACGACCCGGACGACGCCCAGGACGTCCTCAGCCGCGAGGAGGCCACCTGGCTCTGGGTCGACACGGCCGCCGCCGTCGCCGACCACGGCGAGACCGGGCTGCTGGTGCGCCACCTCGACTCCGCCGTCCAGGGCACCGTCCCGGCCCTCCTCGACGAGGTCAGGGCCGTCGGCCACCCGCGCACCGTCCAGGTCCTGGTCGCGCTCGCCGCAGCCCACCCGGACCCGGCCCTGGCCAAGGCGGTCCGCCGGGCCGCCTTCCAGGTGCACACCGGCGGAGCCTGAACCGTACGCCCCGGACCTCTACGCCCCGGGCCCCCGCTCAGCCGGCGGACCCCGGGGCGTACGTCCCGAAGCTCCACACATTGCCCTCGGCGTCCCGCGCCATGTAGTCCCGGGAGCCGTAGTCCTGGTCGGTCGGCTCCATCAGGATCTCCACGCCGAACTCCCTGGCCCGGGCGCAGTGCTCGTCGACCTCGTCCACCACCACGTACACCCCCGCCGGGCCGGCGCCCGTCATCGCCCGGGCGAACACGCCCTCGCGCCCCTTGGAACCGAGCATGACCCTGCCGTTGCCCAAGGACAGCTCGGCATGCAGCACACTGCCGTTCTCGCCCTCGTACACCGCCTCCTCGGTGAAGCCGAGGCCCTGCGTCAGCGTCCTGATCGCCGCTCTCGCGTCGTCGTAGAGGATCGTCGGGTAGATCGTCGGAACCCCGCTCGCCGCGCCCGCCATGACACTCACCTCTCTTGCCGCCCGCACTGTCCGATGTGATCTGCGTCTCAGTCTTCCATCAGGCGCTGACAACGGCAGGCCCCGGACCGGCCGCCCCGGCTCAGGCGAAGGTGTCACACCGAGCCATGTCACCCGTACGGAAGCCCGTGGAGAACCACTGCTGCCGCTGCGCTGCCGAACCGTGCGTCCACGACTCCGGGGTGACCCGGCCCTGGTACCGCTCCTGGATCCGGTCGTCGCCGACCGCCGCCGCGGCGTCCAGGCCGTCCCGGACGTCCGCCCGGGTCAGCTCCGTGATCAGTGGACGGCCGGTCGACTCGTCCGGTGTCGTCGTGGCGTGGTGCGCCCAGACCCCGGCGTAGCAGTCGGCCTGCAGCTCCACCCGCACCGCGTTGCTGTTCTCGCCCTGCCGCCCGTCCTGCGACCGGCCCAGCGTGCCCATCAGGTTCTGCACATGGTGGCCGTACTCGTGCGCCACCACGTACGCCTGCGCGAAGGGCCCGCCGCTGGAGCCGAACTTCGTCCGCAGGTCGTCGAAGAAGCCGAGGTCCAGATAGACCTTGCGGTCGCCGGGACAGTAGAACGGGCCGACCGCCGAGGTGGCGGCCCCGCAGGCGGTGCCCACCTGCTGGCTGAACAGGACCGTCCGGGCGCCCGCGTACGTGGCGTCGCGGCGCTGGAACTCCAGCCGCCAGAAGTCCTGCACGCTGTTGACCACCGCGACCGTCCGGCAGTCCTCCCGGCTGTTCGCGTCCTGCCCCTTCAGGCAGCTCTCCTGCACCTGACCGGCCGACGAGGAGGTCGCCGACGGGTCGGCGCCGTCGGAGGAGAGCCCGAGCTGATCGGGGCCGACGCCGAAGAGCAGGCCCAGGATCAGCGCGATCACCCCGGCGATGCCACCGCCCACGGTGGCCCTCCCGCCCGGGATCCGGCTGCCGCGCACATCCTGGACCTCGGACGTGTCCAGATCGGCGTCGTCGTCGAACTGCACGGGCGCACCACCCTTGGGCTCGGGCGGGCGACGGGGTGCCGCCCTGCGCCGAGTATCGGACGGTTCGTCCCACCGGGCACGCGGAAAAGGAGTTGCGCGCCGCCAGTAGAATGGGCCGTATGGCCTTCCTCCTTGTGCATTAGCGGCGTCGAGAGACCTCCGCCCTCGTCCCTCCGCCGTCCAAACTGCCCTGGAGTTTTTCCGTGATCACCGCTTCCGGCATCGAGCTGCGCGCCGGCGCCCGCATCCTCATCGAATCCGCGTCCTTCCGTATCGCCAAGGGCGACCGCATCGGCCTCGTCGGCCGCAACGGAGCGGGCAAGACCACCCTCACCAAGTGCCTCGCCGGCGAGGGCACCCCCGCCGGCGGCACCATCACCCGGTCCGGCGAGGTGGGCTACCTCCCGCAGGACCCGCGCACCGGCGACCTCGACATCCTCGCCCGGGACCGCATCCTCTCCGCCCGCGGCCTCGACGCGATCCTGCGCAAGATGCGGGAGAACGAGGACCGGATGGCGAACGGGCAGGGCGCCACCCGCGAGAAGGCGATGAAGAAGTACGAGCGCCTGGAGACGGAGTTCCTCACCAAGGGCGGGTACGCCGCCGAGGCCGAGGCCGCCACCATCGCCGCCGCGCTCAGCCTGCCCGACCGGGTGCTCGGCCAGCCCCTGCATACGCTCTCCGGCGGTCAGCGCCGCCGTGTCGAGCTGGCCCGGATCCTCTTCTCGGACGCCGACACCCTGCTCCTGGACGAGCCGACCAACCACCTCGACGCCGACTCCATCGTCTGGCTGCGCGACTACCTCAAGTCCTACCGCGGCGGCTTCGTCGTGATCTCCCACGACGTCGAACTGGTCGAGACGGTCGTCAACAAGGTGTTCTACCTCGACGCCAACCGCTCCCAGATCGACATCTACAACATGGGCTGGAAGCTCTACCAGCAGCAGCGCGAGGCCGACGAGAAGCGCCGCAAGCGCGAGCGCCAGAACGCCGAGAAGAAGGCCGCGACCCTCAACGCGCAGGCCGACAAGATGCGCGCCAAGGCCACCAAGACCGTCGCCGCCCAGAACATGGCCAAGCGCGCCGACCGGCTGCTCTCGGGCCTGGAGGCCGTACGGGTCTCCGACAAGGTCGCCAAGCTGCGCTTCCCCGACCCCTCGCCCTGCGGCAAGACCCCGCTGATGGCGGAGGGCCTGTCCAAGTCGTACGGCTCGCTGGAGATCTTCACCGACGTCGACCTCGCCATCGACAAGGGCTCCCGCGTCGTCATCCTCGGCCTCAACGGCGCGGGCAAGACCACGCTGCTGCGCCTGCTCGGCGGCGCCGAGAAGCCGGACACCGGCCAGATCATCGAGGGGCACGGCCTCAAGCTCGGGTACTACGCCCAGGAGCACGAGACCCTCGACCCGGATCGCACGGTCCTGGAGAACATGCGCTCCGCCGCCCCCGACCTCGACCTCGTCGCGGTCCGCAAGACGCTCGGCTCGTTCCTCTTCTCCGGCGACGACGTCGACAAGCCCGCGGGCGTCCTCTCCGGCGGCGAGAAGACCCGGCTCGCGCTCGCGACCCTGGTCGTCTCCTCCGCCAACGTGCTCCTGCTCGACGAGCCGACGAACAACCTCGACCCCGCCAGCCGCGAGGAGATCCTCGGCGCGCTGCGCACCTACAAGGGCGCGGTCGTCCTCGTCACCCACGACGAGGGCGCCGTCGAGGCGCTCCAGCCGGAGCGGATCATCCTGCTCCCGGACGGTGTCGAGGACCTCTGGGGAGCGGACTACCGGGACCTCGTCGCCCTCGCCTGATCCACCGGGGATAGATCATTCGGCCTACGCGTGATCCGTCATCTGCGTGAGAACCTCTCGTACTCCGGTGGTGCGCCCGGCGCTCACCCACCGTGCGCCCCTTTTCGGGCCGCCCCTCCCCGTACGGCCCTGACCTGCCGGTTCTCCTGAAGGTCCAGGCCGTGCGCCCGCGTGCGCCCGCTGGAATCAGGGATTCCGCTCGTGTTCACGCGCTTCTCGTCCGGGAAACCGCTCGCACCGACCTTGCCGAATGGGTGGCCAGGAAGCGCGGGAGGGGTGATCATGAGAGTCCAGAGCGCACTTCCCATGAGGAGGCACGGGTGGCCGAGACTCTGAAGAAGGGCAGCCGGGTAACCGGCGCCGCGCGTGACAAGCTCGCGGCAGACCTGAAGAAGAAGTACGACTCCGGTGCGAGCATTCGGGCGCTGGCCGAGGAAACCGGCCGCTCCTACGGGTTCGTCCACCGGATGCTCAGTGAATCCGGAGTGACGCTGCGGGGACGCGGCGGCGCGACACGGGGCAAGAAGGCCGCTTCGGCCTGAGGCCCCCGAGTTCTCCAAGGTGCCGAGTTCTCATAGGTTCCGGGATTCCGGCGTCATCGGGCCCAAGGTAATACGGGGTGACCACCCGGCTGACCGCAAGGTCGTCCGGGTGGTTACTGTTCAGTCACTTAATTCCCAGTGCTGACCGCACCCCACCCGGAGGCGCCCCATGACCTCGCTCGACACTGTGCTTGACAAGGACGGCGTACGGCTCACCGTCGACGACGCCGTCGCCACGGTGACGCTCATCAACCCGGCCAAGCGCAACGCTCAGTCTCCCGCTCTGTGGCGGGCGTTGACCGAGGCCGGACGGGCGCTGCCCGGCACGGTACGGGTCGTGGTGCTCCGCGGCGAGGGCAAGTCCTTCTCCGCGGGCCTCGACCGGCAGGCCTTCACCCCCGAAGGCTTCGACGGCGAGCCGTCGTTCCTCGACATGGCGCGCGGCCCGGAGGCCGAGCTCGACGCGACCATCGCCGAGTACCAGGAGGCGTTCACCTGGTGGCGCCGCAACGACCTCGTGTCGATCGCGACGGTCCAGGGCCACGCCATCGGCGCCGGCTTCCAGCTCGCCCTCGCCTGCGATCTGCGGATCGTCGCCGAGGACGTGCAGTTCGCCATGCGCGAGACCAGCCTCGGCCTCGTCCCCGACCTCACGGGCACCCACCCCCTGGTGAACCTCGTGGGGTACGCCCGCGCGCTCGAAATCTGCGCCACCGGCCGCTTCGTCCACGCGGAGGAGGCCGAGCGCACCGGCCTCGCCAACCTCGTGGTGCCCGCCGACCAGCTCGACGCGGCGGCCCGCGACCTCGCCGCCGCCCTGGTGGCAGCGCCCCGCGACGCCGTCGTCGAGACGAAGGCACTCCTCGCGGGCGCGCTCTCGCGTGACTACGAGGAGCAGCGCGTCGCCGAGCGGGCCGCCCAGGGCCGCCGGCTCCGCGACCTGGCGGGCATCACCGACTGACGCCGCCGCGCAGCCCGGGCGCATGCCGGCGTGGAGCGGTTCAAGAGCCCCCCGACCGACGCCTCCGCGCGAGCACAGGCGCACGGGCCGCCCGACGGCACCCGGCCTCCCGGCCGGGCTCAGCCGCCCGGACCCGGCTCCGCCACGTCCGTGACCAGTACCGACACCGGCAGCCGCTCCTCCGCGGCCGCCGCCACCGCCGTACGCACCGACCGGGCGACGTCCAGCGCCCGGTGATCCCCGGCCGTCGCCACCTCGACCCGTACGTGGTCCCGGGCGGTGTGCACCGGGCTGCCCAGGACCCTGGTCAGCGAGACGACGCCCGGCGCCCCGGCGGCCGCCGTCGCCACCGGACCCTCCGGCTTGGCGACCCGGGCCGCCGGTGGCGGCTGCGCCGTCACCTGATCGGGCGCACCGTCCTCCAGCAATGCCGTCACCGTCAGGTCCACCTCGGTGACCTCCAGCCCCAGCCGGGCGGCCGCCGCTGTGAGGAGCGCCGCGCGCAGGGCCGCCGCGGTGTCGGGCAGCGGCCGGTCCGGGGCGGCCGAGAACTCCGCCTCGATCCGCAGCGGCCCCGGCGGCAGCGCGCTCGGCGGAGCCGGGGGCGGCACCGGGCCGGCCGGATCCGCCGCGTTCGCCCGGTCCGGCCCGGCAGCGCGGCCGTCCTCGGCCACCGCACCCTCCGCCGCTTCCTCCACCGGGCCGATCCGCAGCCTCCCCAGCACCGTCCCCGGGCGGGCCGCCGCCCCGCGCAGCACCGACGCGGCGGCCGTCTCCGCGATCCACGCGCCGTCGGCCGGGCCGCCCAGCGGCAGCAGCCTGCCCAGGCCCAGCCGTTGCCGTACCGCAGCGGTCCATCCGTCGACCCTCTGCGGGCCCCGCGCCGTTGTCATCGCCCCAGCCTGCCGCATCCACGGCGCGGGATGGGGGAAGCGCACTTAACGTGGGCAAGGAAGTCCAACCCTGCCCCGAAGGGAAGAGCGGCGATGACTGAAAGCTCCCAGCGCAACAACCCCGACAGCGGTTCGGGCGACAAGTCCCTCGGCAAGCGCGGCGGCGGCGACCCCGGCACCCGGGGCCGTACCACCATCGCCGACGGCGTCGTCGAGAAGATCGCCGGGATGGCGGCACGCGATGTCGTCGGCGTCCACGCGATGGGCAGCGGCCTGTCGCGGACGTTCGGCGCCGTCCGCGACCGGGTTCCCGGCGGTGGCAAGTCCGTCACCCGCGGAGTGAAGGCGGAGGTCGGCGAGTCGCAGGCCGCCCTCGATCTGGAGATCGTCGTCGACTACGGCGTGTCCATCTCCGACGTGGCCCGGGACGTACGCGAGAACGTCATCGCCGCGGTGGAGCGCATGACCGGCCTTGAGGTCGTCGAGGTCAACATCGCGGTCAGCGACGTCAAGCTGCCCGACGAGGAGGACGACGAGGACGAGCCCGAGCAGCGGGTCCAGTAGCCCTTCCGCATCTCCATCGCACGGCAGTTGAGGAGAGAGACACGATGAGCATGGCTGTCGCCGGTCTGTTGGCCGGCATGGCGCTCGGGTTCGCCGGATACTTCGGCGGGTTCGGAGCCTTCGTACTGGTGGCCGCGCTGGGTGCGATCGGCTTCATCGCCGGTCGCTTCCTGGACGGCGACCTGGAGCCCGGCGACTTCTTCCGGAGTCGCGAGCGCGGCGACCGGCGACGGTGACGGCGGTGACCGGCCGGGTCGCCGCCGCCGAACGGGGCGAGACCCGGATCGCCGACCGCGTCGTCGCCAAGATCGCCGCCCAGGCGGCGAAGGAGGCGGTCGACGAACCGCCCGCGGACGGGGCGTCGCCCCGTGCCACGGTCACCGTGCACCGCGACGCCGCCCGGGTCCGGGTCAGCCTGGAGCTCGGCTACCCCAGCGACATCGGCCGCCAGTGCGGCGCGGTGCGCCGTCGGGTCGTCCAGCGCGTCAAGGCGCTGGCCGGCATGGAGGTGCCCGAAGTGGCCGTCCAGGTCGAACGACTGCACCCCGCCGGAGCGAGCGCCGCCGCACAGGGGAGGATCCGATGACCGAACCCGGCGAACCGAACGGCTCCACCCGGCGGATGCCCACCGTGGACCGGAGCGACGAAGACCCGCGCACGCCGGCCCCGGACGTCGCGGCCGACGCCCGCGAACCGGTCCCCACCCTCGAAAAGGGCGACGGCAGGGCCGGCCGCTTCTGGTCCGCGCGCCGGGTTCCGGCCGCCCTGCTGGCCCTCGTGGTCCTCGGCGCGGCCGGACTGCTGCTCTACGACATCGCCGCCGTACGGGCCGACCATCCGGCCATGCAATGGCGGCGCTCCCTCGCCGACGGCCTGGCCGAACACCGCCTGGACGACGTCCCCGTGCTCATCGGGGCCGGGGTGGCCGCGGCGATCGGCCTCTGGCTGCTCCTGCTGGCCCTCACCCCCGGACTGCGCGACCTGCTGCCGATGCGCCGCGACCGCGCCGACGTCCGGGCCGGACTCGACCGCACCGCCGCGGCCCTCGTCCTGCGGGACCGGGCCGTGGAGGTGTCCGGCGTGCAGTCCGTACGGGTCAGGATGGGACGGCGCAAGGCGAAGGTGCGCGCCCTCTCGCACTTCCGGGAACTCGACGACGTGCGGACCGACCTGGACGCCGTGCTGGAGAAGGCAGTCGGGGAACTGGGCTTGGCGAAGCCGCCGGCCCTCTCCGTCCAGGTGCACCGACCGGCGAAGAAGGGATGAGCCGCATGCGCTCCACCGTCAACCGGGTCCTGCTGGCCCTGGCCGGACTGGTGCTGGTCGTCGTCGGCGGAGCCGTGCTCGCCGCCGGCCTCGGCGCGTCCGTGCCGTCCTGGTGGCCCTGGGACGGAAAGAACGACGTGCTGCTCAGCACGGCCGACCGGCAGCGCTGGCGCGACGAGGGATGGTGGTGGCCGACCGTGATCGCGGTCCTCGCCGTCCTCGTGGTCCTCGCCCTGTGGTGGTTCCTCGCCCAGCTCCGCCGCGGCAGGCTCGCCGAGGTGCTGGTGGACAGCGGCGACGGCGAAGGGGCACAGCTGCGGGGCCGGGCCCTGGAGGGCGTGCTCGCCGGGGAGGCGGGCGAACTGGACGGCGTGGCCCGCGCCCAGGCGATGCTGACCGGCCGCCGCACCGCGCCCCGGGCCCGGCTCCGGCTGCAGATGGAGCCGCACGCCGCGCCGCTCGGGACGCTGAACGCGGTCGCCGACGGGGCGCTGACGCACGCACGCGACTCGGCCGGCCTGGACGAGCTTCCCGCCGAGGTACGCCTCAAGGCCGTCAAGCACCGCGCGGAACGGGTGTCCTGACGGCTCATGGGCGTACGGAAGCGGGGGCGGGCCCCCGGGGCCCGACGGTGTACGGGCCGGGCCCGGTGACGTACGACGGTGTACGGGAAGGAGCCCGGCCGGTCAGAAGCCGTGCCGGTAGCCGCCGTCGACCGGGACCATGATGCCCGTGAGATACGAGGCGGCGGGGGAGAGCAGGAAGGCCGCGGTCCTCCCGAACTCCTCGGGCGTCCCGTAGCGCCGCAGAGGGATGCGCGCCTCGTTCGCGGTGCGGGCGGCCTCCGCGTCGCCGGACAGCGCGTCCAGTTCGCGGACCCGGTCGGTGTCGATCCGGGCCGGCAGCACGCCCACTACCCGGATGCCGCGCGGCCCGAGCTCGTCGGCGAGCGACTTGGCGAAACCGGCGAGACCGGGGCGCAGCCCGTTGGAGATGGTCAGCCCCGGGATCGGCTCGTGGACCGACCCGGAGAGCACGAAGCCGATCACCCCGCCCTCGCCGAGCGCGGCCGCCGCCGTCCGGGCCAGCCGTACCGCTCCCAGGAACACCGTCTCGAACGCGGTCTGCCACTGGTCGTCGGTGTTGTCCGCGAGGAAGCCGGGGGCGGGTCCGCCGACGCTGATGAGGATGCCGTCGAGCCGCCCGAAGTGTTCCCGCGCGGTGTCCACCAGGCGCTGGGCGGCGCTCGGGTCGGCGTTGTCGGCCGCGAGTCCGACCACGCCCCCGCCCAGCTCGGCGGCGGCCTCCGCGACGGACTTCTCGTCCCGGCCGCTGATGATCACTTTCGCGCCGTCGGCCACCAGGGAGCGGGCCGTGGCGTTGCCGAGGCCCCGGGTCGCTCCGGTGACGATGTAGACGCGGTCCTTCAGTCCAAGATCCATGGCCCTATCCTGCCGGGTCCTCCCCGGCCAGGTCGACAGCGGAGTTCACCAGTCCGATATGGCTGAAGGCCTGGGGGAAGTTGCCGAGCTGCCGTCCCGCCGTCACGTCGTACTCCTCGGCCAGGAGCCCCATGTCGTTGCGCAGCCGCAGCAGATGCTCGAACAGCTCCCGCGCCTCGTCGGGCCTGCCGGTCCGCTGCAACGCGTCGACCAGCCAGAACGAGCAGACGATGAACGCGCCCTCGTCGCCCGGCAGTCCGTCCACGGAGGTGCCGTCGGTGCTGTAGCGGCGGACCAGGCCGTCGCTGCCCAGCTCGTCGCGGACCGCGTCGACCGTGCCGATCACCCGGGGGTCGTCCGGCGGCAGGAACCCGGTCCGCACGATGAGCAGCGTCGCGGCGTCCAGCTCCCGTGACCCGTAGGACTGGGTGAAGGTGTTCCGCTCGGGGTCGTACCCCTTCTCGCAGACCTCGGCGTGCACGGCGTCCCGCATCGCCCGCCAGCGCTCCGCGTCGCCGGGCAGCTCCGGGTTCTCCTCCAGCGAGCGCACCGCCCGGTCGGCGGCGACCCAGGCCATCACCTTGGAGTGCACGAAGTGCCGCCGCACACCGCGGATCTCCCACAGCCCCTCGTCCGGCTCGCGCCAGCTCGACTCCAGGAAGCCGAGCAGGCTGAGCTGGAGGTTCCAGGCGTGCGGCTTGTCGTCGAGACCGGCGACCCGGGCGAGGCGGAGCGCGTCGATGACCTCGCCGTACACATCGAGCTGGCGCTGACGCACGGCCGCGTTGCCAATGCGCACCGGGCGGGAGTGCTCGTACCCGGAGAGCCAGGGCAGCTCCATCTCGGGCAGCCGGCGCTCGCCCGCCAGCCCGTACATGATCTGGAGGTCCGCCGGATCCCCGGCTACGGCCCGCAGCAGCCAGTCCCGCCAGGCCTCCGCCTCCTCCAGATAGCCGGCCGAGACCATCGCCCCGAGGGTCAGCGTGGCGTCCCGCAGCCAGCAGAAGCGGTAGTCCCAGTTCCGGACCCCGCCGATCTCCTCCGGCAGGGAGGTGGTCGGGGCCGCCACGATCCCGCCCGTCGGGGCGTACGTCAGCGCCTTGAGCGTGATCAGCGAGCGCAGTACGGCCTCGCGGTACGGCCCCTCGTACGTACACCGCTCGGTCCACTTCGCCCAGTCGTGCAGCGTGTGCTTCAGCGCCTTGCGCGGGTCGATCAGCTTCGGGCGCGGGGAGTGCGAGGGGTGCCAGGTCAGCACGAACGCCACGCTCTCGCCCTCGGCGACGGTGAACGAGGAGCAGGTGCTGAACTGCTGGCCCCACGTCTTGACCGGCGGTTCGCTGCGCAGCCACACGGAGTCGGGGCCCGCGACGGCGACCCGGTGGCCGTGGGACTCGCGCACCCAGGGCACCACCGACCCGAAGTCGAAGCGCAGCCGCAGCACCGAGCTCATGTCGACGGTGCCGCTGACGCCCTCGACGATCCGCATCAGGTCCGGCGACTTGTCGCGCTGCGGCATGAAGTCGATGACCTTCACCGTGCCGGTCCGCGTCTCCCAGTACGTCTCCAGGACCAGGGAGTCCTGCACGTACGCGCGCCGGGTGCAGGTGTCCGAGGGGCCCGCTCCCTTGGGCGCGATGCGCCAGTGGCCGTTCTCCTCGGTGCCGAGCAGGGCGGCGAAACAGGCGCCGGAATCGAAGCGGGGCAGGCAGAGCCAGTCGACGGAACCGTTCCTGCCGACGAGCGCGGCGGTCTGGAGATCGCCGATCAGTGCGTAGTCCTCGATACGTGGGGTCACGCCTGGCGTTTTCCCGAACCGGGCCGATGTCAACCAGCCCGATGGTGTGCCGCCGGCCTCAGGCGCTCGCCGGTTCGGGCTGCTCGGGGGCGTCGGCCGTCGCGTTCTCGGCCGCGGCCTGCTCGCGGTCGCGCTTCTCACGCCGTACGAGAATGATCCAGCCGACCGGGACGGCGGCGACGAACAGCCACCACTGGACGGCGTAGGCCATGTGCGGGCCGATCGAGCTGTCGTCGGGGCGGGCGATCTGCTCCGGCAGATCACCCGAGGGCGCGGGCTCGGTCTGCTCGATGTATCCGCCGAGGACCGTCCGGGACAGCAGCTGGGACTGCTGCTCGCTGTTGATCAGCATCACCTGCCGGTCCGGCAGCCCCGCCAGATCCTTGATGCCGCTGCTGCCGGTCGTCTCGTCCGCCTTGAGGCGGCCGGTGACGGTCACTTCGCCACGGGGCGCGGGCGGCACGTCGGGGTAGGCGGTCTGGTTCGGCGCGGCCGGAACCCAGCCGCGGTTGACCAGGACCGTGCCGCCGTCCTTGAGGTCCAGCGGGGTCAGGACATGGACGCCGATGCGGTCGTCGTCCGAGGTCCGGCGGCGGACGACCACCTCGTGCTCGGTGTCGAACGTGCCCGTCGCGGTGACCGTCCGCCAGTAGTCCGAGCGGGGGACGGTGTGACCGGGGGAGGTGAGATCGGTGACCGGGGCCGGCTGCGCGTCGAGGTTCCGCGAGATCAGCCCGTTCTGCTCGACCCGGTGCTCGTGCTTGTGGAACTGCCAGAAACCCAGCTCGATCATCGTGGGGATCAGCGCGAGGCCGAGCAGGGTGAGGATCACCCACTGCCGGGTCAACAGGAAGCGGTACACCCCATGACCGTACAACCGGGGTCATGGGGTGCGGCACTCAGGGGTACGGCCGGGACGGTCCGGCAATGAGACGTTCCCTCACACTTTGTCCACGATGCCCGCCTTCCCCTCGGCGCGGGCGCAGTGGGCGCCGCAGTACCAGTGCCCCTCCACCTCGACGCCCTGCCCGATCACCTGGACCCGGCAGTGCTCGCAGATCGGCGCCATGCGGTGGATGGCGCAGGAGAAGCAGTCGAAGACGTGCACCGCACCTTGTGCGTGCACCTCGAAGGACATGCCGTAGTCGTTTCCGCAAACCTCACAACGTGCCATGGGCCACAGGGTGGGACGCCGGGCGACGCCGGGCGAGCGGGCGCGGGGCGAGTCGCGCCCGGTTCACTCCGATGACGCGACGCCCTCCGGTGTCGGGATGTCCTCCGGTGACGCGACGCCCTCCGCTGACGGCGAGGACGCCTGGTGCGGCAGGACGGCCCCGTCCGCGGGCGCCACATCGCGCAGCAGATGGGTGAAGGCGCTCTCCTCCAGGATCGGCGTGCCGAACGCCTTCGCCTTCTGCGTCTTGGAGGTGGCCGCGTCCGGATCGTTGGTCACCAGCAGACTGGTCAGCCGCGACACGCTGGTCGCCACGTGCAGCCCGGCCTCCACCGCCCGGTCCTCCAGCAGCTCCCGGTCGATCGAGGTGTCCCCGGAGAAGGCCACCCGCATCCCCTGCTGGAGCGGCTTCTCCTTCTCGTACCGCCCCGGATTGGGATACGGGCAGGCCGGCCGCTTGCGCGAGGGCCGCCAGCTGTTCGGCTGCCGCGAGGGCTGATACCCGACGCGCGGGGTGACGGGGGAGTCGGACCACTCGGTCAGCGGCCGGCACTCCAGCAACGGCAGCCGCACCCCGCCCCGGGCCGCCGCGTGCAGACTCGGCCGGAAGGCTTCGGCCAGCACCCGGGCGTCGTCCAGGGCGTGGTGGGCCTGCTGCTGCACGACCCCGAAGTGCGCGGCGAGGGAGGCCAGCTTGTGGTTGGGCAGCGGCAGCCGCAGCTCCTTGGCCAGGGCGATGGTGCACAGCCGGTGCTCGACCGGGGCGATGACCGAGGCCCGTGCGTACTCCCGGGCGATCATCGACCAGTCGAACGCCGCGTTGTGCGCGACGAGCACCCGGTCCGCGAGCCGCGCGGACAACTCCTCGGCCACTTCGGGAAAGAGCGGCGCGCCTTCCAGTACGTCGTTCGTCAGCCCGTGGATCCAGACGGGACCGGGATCCCGCTCCGGGTTGACCAGCGTGTACCAGTGGTCCTCGACATTGCCCAGGGCGTCCAGCCGGTAGACGGCGGCGGAGATTATCCGGTCGTCGCGGGCGAGGCCGGTGGTCTCCACGTCGACGACCGCGTACCCGTGGGGGTAGGCGGTCGGCCACGGTGCGGCTGTCTGGCGGTCGTCGAGCATGGTCACAGAGAATACGGGCCGCGACTGACAGTGCCCTATTCGGTGGCCCCCGGGGAGGGTCAGGGGAGGGTCAGGGGAGGCGGACGAGGCGGTCGGACGGGAAGAGGTGCGTGCCGAAGGCGTTGCAGCCGTAGGCGAGTTGAATCGTCAGGTTCTCGGCGGCGACGAGCGGCGTGAGGTCGTAGGGCCCCTCCCCGTAAAGGACGAGGGTGTCGAGAAACGGCAGCTCGGTGAGGGGTGCCAGACCGGCGACCAGGCTGCTCGGGAAGAGGAGAAGTTCCTTGAGGGCGGTGAAGGGGGAGAGCAGGCGCAGATCGAGTTCGGGCATCGAAAGGAGCCGTAGCTCGCTCAGGCCGTGCAGCGGCCGCATCCCGCTGAGCTGCCGGAAGTGGGTGGCACCGTACAGGGTCAGCTCACGCAGGCCCGTCCAGCACTCCAGGCCCTCCAGATGCATGTACCGGGTCTGCCACAGCAGTTCGAGTCCGGTCACCTGCTCGCACACGGGAAGCTCGCCGATGCTCTCCATCAGGAAGGGGTGGCAGAGCGCCAGGTAGCGGAGGTCCGGCATCCGGGCGAGCGGCGACGGGTCGAGAGCCGGATGGAGCTCGGCCAGGGACAGCCATTCCACCCCCGGCCGCACCAGTGGCTCGATGTCCCGGATCTGCGGGCAGTGGCTCAGACCGATCTCGCGCAGCCGGGCCATCGCCGCCAGCGGTGCCACGTCGGACAGATGGTCGTTGCGGTACACGAAGACCTGCTCCACGTCCGGCCGCTCGGTCACCGCCGTCAGAGCGGGACGGCTGCCCGAGACATGCACGCTCCGCAGGAGGGGAAGGTGCCGCAGCGCGGAGAGCTGAGCGTCGGTCGTCACAGCCAGGTGGTTGTCCTCCCAGACGCGCGCCGCCAGCACCTCTCGTGCGTAGAGATCCGTGTCGAACCCCTTCCACGCCGAGGACACCGCGTCCGCGACCAGCCCCCGGTCGTCCTCCCGGAACTGCTTCGCCAGCTCGTACGCCCGCTCGCTGCCCACGGCCGACGCCGTCCGCACGACCGCCGCCGCTTCCCGTTCCGTCAGCTCCTCCGTCATCGACGAGCAGCTCCACCGCCAGATCGCCCACCTTGGCCAGCTCGTCGATGGACTCCGGGCTCTCCGGCGGCAACAGCTTCCCCGTCCGCGCCTCCACCTGCTCCCGCATCCCCGCGTCCAGCTCCGGGGCATGCGCCAGACTCCCTGCCGCCAGCAGCACCAGCCGGTGTCCGTGCTCCGGTTCCGCGTCCGCCCGCTCCAGCAGACTCCGCAACAACAGCGCCCGCTCGTCCGGTCTGGCGTGCCCCACCGCCATCTGGACCACGTCGTCCCACTGGTCCTCGTGGGCATGGCGGACCAGGACGCCGAAGTCGCGGGCCTCCACCGCGGCCTTCGCGCCCAGGTAGTCCTGGAAGGTGCGGTGCACGAACCCCACCGCGCCCGGGGCCGGTTCGCGGAGGAGGCCGCTGCGGTTGAGGAGGTGGGTGAAGACCTGGTCGGGGGCGCCCCGGACCTGGGACATGGCCCGCAGCCAGTCCGTGAGCAGGCCCACCGCCTCGTCCTGCCGCGCCTCGACCAGCCCGTTGCGGATCAGCCAGTACGCCAGACGCTGGAGGAGCGCCGTCTGCTCCTCGCGGGTCAGGTCGACACCCTCGACCCCGGCGATCTCGCGCTCGGTGTCACGCCGGACCAGCAGCATGTCGAGCGCCGCGTCGTACAGCTCCTTGCGGGCCCGTGGCAGCTGCGTCCGGCGGTCCCGGTTCAGCGCG
Source organism: Streptomyces sp. NPDC058375 (assembly GCF_042723425.1). Lineage (NCBI taxonomy): Bacteria > Bacillati > Actinomycetota > Actinomycetes > Kitasatosporales > Streptomycetaceae > Streptomyces > Streptomyces sp. NPDC058375. The sequence continues at coordinate 20,120 of NZ_JBHXJG010000084.1, forward strand.
CAGAGCAGGGCGCACATCAGCGGGTTCGTCGCGAGCAGCCCCAGGTCCCGGCGGGTGCCGACCGCGCGACGCAGGGCGTTCTCGTACCGTTCGAGTTCGGCGCGTTCGTCGTCGGACCCGCACTCCGAGCGGGCCGCCCGGTGCCAGTGGCCGATGAAGACGTGGATGTCGGCGCGGCTCATCGCGAGCAGCGTGTGCGGCTCGAAGCCGGAGGAGGCGAGCCAGCTCTCCGAGACCGCCGAGGGGCGGGTCGTCACCACGTACTTGGCCCGGGGGTAGGCGACGATCAGGTCCCTCAGCCAACGCTCCGTGCGCTTGCGCAGCCGCTCCGGCACCTCGTCGACCCCGTCCACCAGGACCAACGCCCGGCCCTGCCCCATCAGCCGGTCCGCCCACCCCGCCGGGGCCGAGCCGTGCAGCGGGACACCGGTCGCGCGCAGGAAGTCCGCAGGGGCGGGCAGGGCGTCGTGAGCCGTGAAGGTGCGCAGCCTCAGCACGAAGGGAACGCACCGGTTCCAGTCCGCCAGCTCGCTGCCGAACGACTGCCGGGCGGCGTTCAGCGCCAGCCACTGCACCAGCGTGCTCTTGCCGGAACCGGCCGGACCGCGCAGTAGCAGCCGGTCCCGCTCACCGAGGGCCTGCTCGATTCCGACCGAGGTCCGGACCGGGTGATCCAGCCCCAGCCGGTCGACGGCCTCGTACTCCCCGCTGACCTCCAGCCCGATGTACGCCGTCTCCAGCGGCCACCCGCCCGCCGACCGCCCCAGCGTCAGCCCGACAGCTCCACCCGGTCGTTGGCGTTCGCGATGAACTCCGCGTACCGCCCCTCGAACTCCAGATCCGCCGCGTCCGGGCGCGGCCCCACCCGGTCCCGTACCTCCGCCACCAGCTCCCGGGTCCGGCCCGCCGCACGGACCTGCTCCGCCGCCGCCCGCGCCGCGAACGACGGGTGGGCGGTCAGCTGCTCCACCAGATGCGCGCAGCAGCGGCCGAGGAGGTCCTCGTACAGATCGAGGGACCGGGCCGAGAGCCCGGCGGCGGGGGCCGACAGCTCCGCCCGCAGCCGCTCCGGGTCCAGCTCCAGGGCGAACAGCCGGTCGGTATCCGGGACGCCGGCCGCGAACGTGTCCTGTACGGAGACGAGCGCGGCCAGCCGTTCGTGCTCGGGCAGGTCGGCGTACGCCTCCGACAGGCGGCCCGCGAGCACCTTCGCCAAGCGGTCCGGTTTCGCGGGGCGGGGGAGCGGACGGACCGGGTCCGGGACCAGGCCCGCGCCCGGCCGAGGGGTCAGCAGCGCCCTGGCCGCCGCACCGGCCACCGTCGTAGCCAGCCGTAACAGGACAACTTCCGTACCGGACACGCGCGTTCCTCCCCCTGGAGCCTGTCCGGCAGATCCTATGACGCCGGCTCTTGGCAGAAGGTGCCAAAGACTGCTGACAGCAGGTCTCGCATACTTGTGGGTAACAACCTCTAGCCCTCGCCGACCGACGGCCCTACGGTGCTCGCATGGAGCCGAACCTGCCCGATGTCGTGCTGTGGTCAATACCGGCCTTCGTGCTGCTCACCGTGATCGAGATGGTCAGCTACCGCCTCCATCCGGACGAGGACGCGGCCGGATACGAGACCAAGGACGCCGCCACCAGTGTCACCATGGGGCTCGGCAGCCTGGGCTTCGACCTGCTGTGGAAGATCCCCATCCTGGCCATCTACATGGGCGTCTACGAGCTGACGCCGCTGCGGGTGCCCGTGCTGTGGTGGACCGTCCTGCTGATGCTCCTCGCCCAGGACTTCTTCTACTACTGGTCCCACCGCGGCCACCACGTGATCCGGATCCTGTGGGCCTGCCACGTGGTCCACCACTCCAGCGAGAAGTTCAACCTCACCACCGCGCTGCGCCAGCCCTGGACCTCCGCGACCGTCTGGCCCTTCTACCTGCCGCTGATCGCCTGCGGGGTGCACCCGGCGGCGCTCGCGTTCTGCCAGTCGGCCAACCTCGTCTACCAGTTCTGGGTGCACACCGAGCGGGTCGGCAAGCTCCCGCGCCCCTTCGAGTACGTCCTCAACACGCCCTCCCACCACCGCGTCCACCATGCCTCGCAGGGCGGCTACCTGGACCGCAACTACGGCGGCATCCTGATCATCTGGGACCGGATGTTCGGGTCCTTCGCGGCGGAGGTCGAGCGGCCCGTCTACGGGCTCACCAAGAACATCACCACGTACAACCCGCTGCGCGTCGCCACCCACGAGTACGCCGCCATCGCCCGGGACGTCCGGGCCGCCGACACCTGGAGCGAGCGCGCCGGCCGGGTCTTCCGGGGGCCCGGCTGGCAGCCGGCGGCGAAGACGGGGGGCCCAACCATCACGGCTGCCCCGCCGACCACGGCCGCTGTGCCCCCGGCCGCCACGACTGCCCCGGCCGCCGCCACCGCCGTGCCCGTGGAGACCCCCGCCCCGGAACGCGCCCTGTGACCGCCACCGCCGCCCGCCCCGGCTCCACCGGGGCCGGCCGAGGGGCCGAGCGCTTCGCCCGCCCCGTGCTCCTCGCCCTCCTCCTCGTCGCCGCGGCCGACCTGGCCGGGCTCCTCGCCGGGGCCGAGGCCGTCCATCTCGTCGCCAAGCCGCTGCTGATGCCGCTGCTCGCCGGGTACGCGGCCCTGCGCGGCGCCCCCCGGCTGCTCGTCGCGGCCCTGCTGTTCGGGTGGGGCGGCGATGTCTTCCTGCTCGCCGACGACGACCTGGCCTTCCTCGTCGGCATGGGCTCGTTCGCCGTCGGCCATGTCTGCTACCTGACGCTGTTCGGGCGGGAGGAGGGCCGAGGCCGGGGTGTCGGCCGCTCCCCGGCCGGTCCGGTCACCGGGGTCGGGTACGCCGTCGTCCTCGTCGTCTTCCTCGTGCTGATCTGGCCGGACCTCCCGGCGGACCTGCGGATCCCGCTTACCGGCTACAGCCTGCTGCTCACCGCCATGGCCTGGCGGGCGGGCGTGTTCGGACCGTACGCGGCGGTCGGCGGTGCGCTCTTCCTGCTCTCGGACGCCCTTATCGCCACCGGTATCGCCGAGTGGCCGCAGGCGCCCGCCCCCGACTTCTGGGTGATGCTCACCTACATCGCCGCACAGGCCCTGCTGACCCTCGGGGTGCTGACGAAGCACAAGCCGGGGGCGTGAGCCCCAGATTGCCCGAGGGGCCCGGGGAGGGCGATCTCCCCGGGCCCTCGGCCGTAGCGCGACGTGCCGTTACCAGCGCACCGCGTCCAGCGCGTCCACCACTCCGGCCCCGTAGAAGCCGTTGTAGCTCTTGCCGCCCTCGCAGACCGCGTCGACGGTGCCGTCGCCGTCGATGTCGTACGGCGCACCGCACGCCTTCGCGTCCGCCTCCAGCGTCAGCAGCGCCTTCACCGCGGCCGGTGAGGCGTAGGGGTGCTTGGACTTGATCAGCGCCACGACGCCCGCGACGTGCGGGGACGCCATCGACGTACCGGCCTTGTAGCCGAACTTGCCGCCCGGCAGCGTCGAGAGGATCAGGCCGTTGACGGCCGGCGGCTCGGGGGTCTGGTAGACCGTCGAGTCACCGCCCGGGGCCGCCACGTCGATGATGCCCTTGCCGTAGTTCGAGTACGAGGACTTCAGGCCCTTCGCACCCGTCGCGGAGACCGTCACGACGCCCGGCAGCATGGTCGGGATGTCCGGGCAGGCGCTCGGGTCGATGGTCCGCGTGACCGTCTCGGAGTCGTTCGGGCTGGTCGTGTCCTCGATCGCGTCGACCGACAGGTCGTGGCGGGAGTTGCCCGCCGCCGCGACGTTGACCGTGCCCTTGCGCTCCGCGTACTTCACGGCGCGGGTGAGCGCGTCGACCAGGGCGCCCTGGTCGGCGTCGTTCTTGCAGTTGAAGAGCCACGGGTCGGTGTAATAGCTGTTGTTGGTCACCTCGACACCGCGCTCGGCGGCCCAGAGGAACCCGCAGACGACGGCCTCGGTGTAGAAGAACCCGTCCGGGTTCGACACCTTGATGCCCGACACCTTCACGCCCGGGGCGACACCGGTGACGCCTGCGCCGTCCTTCGCAGCGGCGATGGTGCCCGCCACATGCGTGCCGTGATCGCTCTCGCCCGCCGCCGGACGCCAGGAGCCGGCGGTGGTGTCCGGGGCGCCCGACACGCAGTTCGCCGAGGCGCGCTCGTCGAAGTTCGGGGCGAGGTCCGGGTGGGTGTCGTCGACGCCCGTGTCGATGACGGCGACCGTCACCTTCTTCGAGCCCAGCGACTTCTGGTGCGCCTTGTCCGCCTTGATCGCGGGCAGCGACCACTGGAGGGGCTCCAGCGGGTCCTCGCCGGCCTTCGCGTCCGCGGCGGCGGACGCCGCCTGCTCGGCGGTCAGCGGCTCCGCTATCGAGCCGACGTCCTTCGTGGCCTGCGGCACGATCGGATTCGTGCGGGTGGCGCCCGCCGACTCCACGCCCCGTACCTTGCGGATCGTCTCGCCGAAGGCCGGGTTCTGCGAGTGGACGACGATGACGCCGATCTGCTCATAGGCGATGACGACCGTGCCGCCCGCCTTGGCGATCGCCTTCTTGACGTTCTTCACCGTGCCGTGGCCGCCCCGGACGTTGACCACGTAGGACAGCTTCGGCCCGTCGGTCCGCACGCTCGCGGAGGCCTGCTCGCCGGTGGGCGCCGCCGTGGCCGACGCCGTCGGCAGGAAGCCGAGCGAGGCGGTCAGCGCGAGTCCGACGGGTACCGCGAGTGCGCGGGTCCGTCTCGATGCCAGATGAGCCATGGGTTCTCCACATCATCCGTGCCGAACGACCGGACACCTGGCGTGTTCGGTCGCGTACATGACGAGTGAAGCTATCGCTGATCATCCCGGCGCATCAATGTTTACGGGCAAGAGAGTTCGAAGAGTGACCGATGCGGCCGAATGTGAACGGGTGAGGTCCGGGCAACCGGGTGCACGGCGACACCTCCGACAAGGCGAACGAGAAGGCGAAAGACGCGGTGAACCGCTTCGTCGCGCCCTCCGTGCCGTTGTCCAGGAGGTACATCACCGTCCCCGCCGGTAACGAGGCCTCCCTTGACACCCACCGTCCCCCAGATCACCGCACCCGCGTCGCGAGGAGATTCCGTGGCTACCGATGCACCGCCGCCCGAGGGCACATCGCCCTCCGGACCCGCCCAGCCCACCACCGAGGCGTTCGTCGCGGTGCAGTCGAGCCCGGAGTTCGCCGACCTGCGCCGCTCCCACCGCTCCTTCGCCTTCCCCCTGACCATCGCCTTCGTGACCTGGTACCTGCTCTACGTCCTGCTCTGCAATTACGCGGGCGGATTCATGGCCACCAAGGTCGTCGGCAACATCAACATGGCGCTCGTCCTCGGACTCGCCCAGTTCGCCACCACCTTCCTCATCGCCTGGCTCTACTCCCGGCACGCCGCCACCAAGCTCGACCCCAAGGCCGACGCGATCAAGTCCCGTATGGAGGCCGACGTATGAGCGCCGCCCACGCCCTCTATCCCACCGTCCAGCTCGCCGCCACCGAGGGGGCGAGCGAGCACCGGCCGCTGATCATCACGCTGTTCGCCGCGTTCGTCGTCGCGACCCTCTTCATCACCGTGTGGGCGGGCCGCCAGACCAAGAGCGCCTCCGACTTCTACGCGGGCGGCCGCCAGTTCACCGGATTCCAGAACGGACTCGCGGTCTCCGGCGACTACATGTCCGCCGCGTCCTTCCTCGGCATCGCCGGAGCCATCGCGCTCTTCGGCTACGACGGCTTCCTGTACTCCATCGGCTTCCTCGTCGCCTGGCTCGTCGCCCTGCTCCTGGTCGCCGAACCGCTGCGCAACTCCGGCCGCTACACCATGGGCGACGTCCTCGCCTACCGGATGCGCCAGCGCCCCGTACGTACCGCCGCCGGCACGTCCACGATCGTCGTCTCGATCTTCTACCTGCTGGCCCAGATGGCCGGCGCGGGCGTCCTCGTCTCGCTGCTGCTCGGCATCACCAGCGACGCCGGGAAGATCCTCATCGTCGCCCTGGTCGGCATTCTGATGATCCTCTACGTCACCATCGGCGGCATGAAGGGCACCACCTGGGTGCAGATGGTCAAGGCCGTCCTGCTCATCGCGGGCACCCTGCTCATCACCTTCCTGATCCTGCTGAAGTTCAACTTCAACATCTCCGACCTGCTCGGCACCGCCGCCAGCAACAGCGGCAAGGGAGCGGCCTTCCTGGAGCCCGGCCTGAAGTACGGCGTCGACAACATCTCGAAGCTGGACTTCATCTCGCTCGGCATCGCCCTGGTCCTCGGCACCGCGGGCCTGCCGCACATCCTCATCCGCTTCTACACCGTGCCCACCGCCAAGGCCGCCCGTAAGTCCGTGAACTGGGCCATCGGCATCATCGGCGCCTTCTACCTGATGACGATCGTGCTCGGCTTCGGCGCCGCCGCGATCCTCAAGCAGGACGACATCATCGCCTCCAACAAGGCGGGCAACACCGCGGCGCCGCTGGCCGCGCTGGAGATCGGCGGCGGCTCCGGATCCACCGGCGGCGCCATCCTCCTCGCGGTGATCTCCGCCGTCGCCTTCGCCACCATCCTGGCCGTCGTCGCCGGACTCACCCTCGCCTCCTCCTCGTCCTTCGCGCACGACATCTACGCCAACGTCATCCGCAAGGGCCAGGCCAGCGAGAAGGAGGAGGTCCGCGCCGCACGCTGGGCCACCGTCGCCATCGGCGTCGTCTCCATCGGTCTCGGCGCCCTCGCCCGCGACCTGAACGTCGCCGGGCTCGTCGCCCTGGCCTTCGCCGTCGCCGCGTCCGCCAACCTGCCGACGATCCTCTACAGCCTCTTCTGGAAGCGCTTCACCACCCAGGGGGCCCTCTGGTCCATCTACGGAGGCCTCGCCTCCTCCGTCCTGCTGGTGCTGTTCTCGCCGGTCGTCTCCTCCAAGCCGACCTCGATGTTCCCGGACGTCGACTTCGCCTGGTTCCCGCTGGAGAACCCCGGCCTGATCTCGATCCCGCTCGGCTTCCTGCTCGGCTGGGTCGGCTCGCTGATCTCCAAGGAGAAGCCCGACACGGACAAGTACGCCGAACTGGAGGTCAAGTCCCTCACCGGCGTCGGAGCCCACTGAGCACACCGGAGCGGGCGGGCCCGTTCGGCCCATCACCCACCACCCGCGGCCGGACCGCGTCGTAGAGTCCTACGACG
>NZ_JBHXJG010000085.1:0-26976 GCF_042723425.1 Streptomyces sp. NPDC058375
CCGTACAACGGGTGCGGGCCCCGGGCGGTCGGCGCTCTTCGCGCCTGACGGGGCGTCGGTGCCACGGTCCGGGCGTACCGTCGAGGAAGCTGTCGGCAGGCGCCCGGCCCGTCAGTCGTCGGTCACGGCCACCGCCCCGACCGGGCACGCTCGCGCGGCTTCCCGGACCAGCGGGTGGTCCCCCGCCTCCAACGGGCGGCCTGGAAGCATCTCGCTGAACCCGTCGTCGTCCTGCGTGAACACGTCCGGCGCGGTCAGCGCGCACATGCCGGCCCCCACGCAGCGTTCCTTGTCGATGCGGATGCCCATGCCGCTCACCAGGCCACGGGCAGTTCCAGCAAACCCTGGATCGTGTCCCCGGGTTTGTGCTGGATCTCGTGCGCGGGCACGGCGAGCCGGAGGGTCGGGAGCCGCTCGAAGAGCGTACGCAGGGCGATGTCGAGCTCGGTGCGGGCCAGGTTCTGGCCCAGGCACTGGTGGACGCCGAAGCCGAAGGCGAGGTGGTGGCGGGCGGACCGGTCCCAGTCGAGCGTCTCCGGACGGTCGAACACCTCGGTGTCGCGATTGATGAGCGAGGTCGAGAAGAGCACGCCCTCGCCTCTGCGGATCGTCGTCCCAACCACCTCGATGTCCTCGGTCGCCAGCCGCTGCAGGCCGTCGGCGATGGACAGGAACCGCAGCAGTTCCTCGACCACCGCGGGCGTCGTCGTCTCTCCGGACCGCAGCGCCGCCAGCGGCCCGGGGTGCCGCAGCAGCGTGAACGTACCGAGCGAGATCATGTTCGCCGTCGTCTCGTGTCCCGCGACGAGCAGGATCACGGCGAACGAGACGAGCTCCTCGCGGTCGAGCGGCCCGTCTGGACGGTCCAGGTGGATCAGTTCGTCCAGCAGCCCCTCCCCCGGCTCCGCACGCTTGCGGTCGATCAATTCGCCCAGGTACGCCTCCAGTTCGATCCGGGCCCTGTCCACGTCGGCCGCGCCCGGCCCGCGCAGGAGCCGTCGCGAGCAGTCCTCGAAGAGCTCGTGGTCGGCGTACGGCACGCCGAGGAGCGCGCAGATCACCTTCGACGGCACGGGCAGTGCGAAGTCGGCGACCAGTTCGGAGGGCGGTCCCTGCCGCTCCATCGCGTCCAGCAGCCGGTCCACCGTCTCCTGGATACGGGGGCGCAGTGCGGCGATCCGCTTCACGGAGAAGCTCGGGATGAGCATCCTGCGCTGGGCGTTGTGCTCGGGATCGTCGACGCCGAGCAGGGCCACGCGCTGTTGCCGCACCCGAGCGAAGCGCTCGGCCGGTACGGGAAAGCCGGGCCGGGTGCGGTCGGTGGACAGCCGCGGATCCGCCAGCAGCCGGCGGGCCAGGGCGTGCCCGGTGACCGCCCAGACCGGACGTCCGTCGAAGAGCGTGACCCGGCTCAGCGGCCGGTCCGCGCGCAGGGGTTCGTACCCGGTGGGCGGGTGATAGGGGCACTCGCGGTCCTGCGGGAACGGTGGCGGGGAGGCCGGTTCAGCGGCAGGGCCGGTGAGGCCGGGGTCCTGGCGGGCCGGTTCCGTCGTGGATTCCGTCATGGGAGCGGTCGCCTCGCAGTGCTCGGTGATCGGTGCGGAGCGGGGCGCTCCGCACCTCACCCCCAATTGGATGCCCGAGGCACCTATTGGGTCGACGTGCGGACCGGCCACTTCGCGGGACCGCGGATCTGGCCGGGGCTTTTCGCACACAGGTGAACGGTTCCGCATCCGTCCAGGTCCAGCGGGTGTGGCGGACCGTCATCGGACACGGCGTCAGCCCGTCCGCGGCCGGAATCGCTCACCACGGCGTCCGGAACCATGCCGTCCGCGATCGCCGCACGCCGCCCCTCACGCCTCACGCCTCACGCCTCACGCCTCACGCCTCACGCCGTCACCCTGGCGATGAACGCGCCGAGATTCGCCACGGTTCGCTCGATCTGCTGCTCCAGAGTGAGGGACTCGTGCAGCCGCGCTCCGACGCCCGCGTCCTTCTTCCCACGTACGTAGAGCGAGCAGGCGAGGTCGCTGCACATGTAGGCGCCGACCGAGTTGCCCTGCTTGCCCGCCTTCCCCGGCTTGGGGGCCACCAGCAGACGAACGCCCCCGGTGTGGACGGTCACGCACATCGAGCACATGCTGCGGCGGGTCTGCCAGGATCCGGCGTCGGAGGAGCGCAACTGGACCCCGACATGGCTCTCACCGGAGGGCATCACCAGGTAGGCCCGGTCGGGGGCCTGGGGGTCGCGCCAGCCCAGGAAGTCCAGGTCGCCCCAGGGCCGGTCGGCCAGGTCACGGGGGACGGACAGCCGCTTGGCCTCGCCCTTGGTGCAGTTCACGAAGGCGGTGCGGATCTCTTGCTCGGTCAGGGGCTTCATGGAACCCACGCTAATTTGCCTAAGAGTATTAGGCAAATGTATATTCTTTTAGGCAATCACTGGGAAGCGTTCGGAGGGTGGCATGGCACGAGCAGGACTGACCGCGGAGCGCGTGGTGCGGGCGGGGGCCGAGCTGGCGGACGAAATCGGCTTCGAGCACGTGACGCCTTCGGAGCTCGCCCGGAAGCTGGGCATCAGGACCGCGAGCCTGTACTCGCACGTCAAGAACGCCCACGACCTCAAGACCAAGATCGCGCTGTTGTCCCTGGAGGAACTCGCCGACCAGGCGTCGGCGGCACTCGCCGGCCGGGCGGGCCGGGACGCGCTCGGCGCCTTCGCCGACGCCTACCGCGACTACGCGCTCCGGCACCCGGGCCGGTTCACCGCGGCCCGGTTCCGCCTCGACGCGGACACGGCGGCCGCGAGCGCGGCCGTCCGGCACTCCCGGATGACGCGGGCGATCCTGCGCGGTTACGACCTGACGGAGCTCCAGGAGACGCACGCGGTGCGGCTCCTGGGCAGCGTCTTCAACGGCTACGTGGAGCTGGAGGCGGCCGGCGGGTTCCGCCACAGCTCCCCCGACTCCCAGGAGAGCTGGACGGCGATCCTCGACGCGCTCGACTCCCTGCTGCGCAGCTGGCCCGCTCCTTCCTGACCTCACCTCCTCTGCGCCTCCCGCCCCGCCGGCACACGCATTCCTCCACTCCTCTCCCGCTGCCACGCCCGCTTCACTCCCACTCCCACTCCCACGACGAAAGGAGAGATGGAGAACATGACCGCCCCGCACGACTGGACCACGACTCCCATCAGCACCGACATCCTGCGGGGTGCGCTCGACCTGGAGCAGACCGGGCGCGGCGTGCTGCCGCACCGGTTGCCCGCACAGGCGCGACGGCAGATCCCCGACGGTCAGCTGGCCATGGCCGAGTCGCAGCCCTCCGGGGTGCGGCTGGCGTTCCGCACCCGGGCGACGGCCGTCGAGCTGGACGTGGTGGCCACCAAGCGGATCTATCCCGGAGCACCGCCGCGTCCCGACGGTGTGTACGAACTCCTCGTGGACGGCCGCCCGGCAGCCCGGGCCGGCGCTCCCGACGGCGACACGCTCACGGTCGATCTGGCCACCATGTCCACGCAGACCCGGCCCGGGCCCGTGGAGACGCTCCGGTTCACCGGACTGCCTGAGGGCGAGAAGGACGTCGAGATCTGGCTGCCCCACGACGAGACCACGCAGTTGGTCGCCCTGCGCACGGACGCGCCGGTCCGGAGCCCCCGGCCGAGCGGTCGACCCGTCTGGCTGCACCACGGCAGTTCGATCAGCCACGGCTCCAACGCCACCACCCCTACCGGCACCTGGCCCGCCCTGGCCGCGTCGCTCGGTGGAGCCGAGCTGATCAACCTGGGGTTCGGCGGCTCCGCTCTGCTCGATCCCTTCACCGCCCGCGCCATGCGCGACACCCCCGCCGACCTGATCAGCGTCAAGATCGGCATCAATCTCGTCAACGCCGACCTGATGCGGCTGCGCGCGTTCGGCCCGGCCGTCCACGGCTTCCTCGACACCATCCGCGACGGCCACCCCACCGCGCCGCTGCTGGTCGTCTCGCCGATCCACTGCCCCATCCACGAGACCACTCCGGGCCCCAGCGCACCGGACTACAGCGAGATGAGCGAAGGGCGGCTGCGGTTCATGGCCATGGGCGACCCCGCGGAGAGCGCCGCCGGGAAGCTGACGCTCGCCGTCATCCGCGACGAGCTGGCCCGGATCGTCGCACAACGCGCCGCCGCCGACCCTCATCTGCACTACCTCGACGGCCTCGACCTCTACGGCGAGGGCGACCACGCGGAACTCCCGCTGCCCGACGACCTGCACCCGGATCCCGCCACCCACCGGCGCATCGCCGAGCGCTTCGCCCGCCTCGCCTTCGGCCCCGGCGGACCCTTCACCCGGAGGGAGGGGTGACGCCGGGGCGAAGCCGCTGGCCGGATGAGGGGCTCTGTGGTGAGGGGCCCTGTTACGGGGCGTCCACCAGGATGCGCCCGTCGGCCGGGACGCGCGGGGCGAGGCCGCCCGCGTAGGCGGACTCGACGCGGGACTGCTCGGCCGCGTCCGGTACGGCGTTCCTGCAGCTGGTGCCGGCGCTGGAGCCCGACATCAACTCGGAGCAGGGGCCCGGTTTGGTGTCCGGCAGGCCCAGACTGTGGCCGATCTCGTGAGCGGCGATACGGGTCTTGTCATGGCCCTCGGTGACCGCCTGGCTGCCCAGCTCCACACTGGCCCGGCCGCCGGGCCGGACCGGGCCGAGGGTGGCCTGCGGCCAGCCGCTGGTGGCCACGATCTGTATCTCGGCCCGCGTGCCGGGTGCCGCCTCGACCAGCTGGACATTGTCGACGTTCGCATTCCACGAGGCGACCCCTGCCGCGATCTCCGCCTCCCAGCCACCGGCCCGGCTGTCGTCGTACCGGAGTGTCACCACCGCCGACGCGCTCGCCGCCGCCGGGGCCGGCGCGGGAGCGGCCTGCGCCGCCGTGGCGGTGGCCAGGGTGATCGCCGCGGCGACACCGGCCGCCTTGAACCATGGGGAATCGAGCATGGCTGTCCCTTCACTCATGGGGGGCTCGGCTCCGCTTGGAGCCGAGGGAGTGGGAGGACGGTCACCGCGACCAGCAGGAAAACAGGGGAACAAGGCCGGTTGCCTACCTCCCGGGGCCGCAGGACCTATGCCGCGATCGCAGCATGGTCATGCTCCTGCCATCAAAAGGTGGCCGGAAACGCACCCTGCCGCACCCTGCCGGGGCTCCGGACGGCAGCCCTCTCCCCTGCGGGTCTCCGCCGCTGCCCGGCCGCCGGGCGTCAGCGGTACCGAAGGCCTGTTCCGTACCCTGAGGGCATGCGTATGCGTCCCACCCTGAGCTGGACCTCCGTCGAGGAGCCGCCGCCGGGCACCACGGACCTGGAGCCGGTCGCCGAGGCGCTGAGCGGTGGCGGTGTCCTGGTCCTGAGCGGGGCGGGCATCTCCACGGAGTCGGGTATCCCCGACTACCGGGGCGAGGGCGGCAGCCTGAGCCGTCACACCCCGATGACCTACCAGGACTTCACCGCGGACGCCGGGGCCCGTCGCCGGTACTGGGCGCGCAGTCATCTCGGCTGGCGTACGTTCGGCCGCGCCCGGCCCAACGCCGGGCACCGGGCCGTGGCCGCGTTCGGGCGGCAGGGTCTGCTCTCGGGTGTGATCACGCAGAACGTCGACGGGCTGCACCAGGCCGCCGGCAGCGAAGGCGTCGTGGACCTTCATGGGCGTCTGGACCGGGTCGTCTGCCTCTCCTGCGGCGCCTTCACCCCGCGCCGCGAGCTCGCGCGCCGACTGGAGGAGGCCAATGAGGGTTTCGCCCCGGTGGCCGCCTCGATCAACCCGGACGGTGACGCCGACCTCACCGACGAGCAGGTCGGCGACTTCCGTGTGGTGCCCTGCGCCGTCTGCGGCGGCGTCCTCAAGCCGGACGTGGTGTTCTTCGGCGAGGCCGTGCCCCCGCAGCGGGTCGAGCACTGCCGCGGACTGGTCCGCGAGGCGAGCACCCTGCTGGTCCTGGGCTCCTCGCTGACGGTGATGTCCGGGCTGCGGTTCGTCCGCCAGGCCGCCGAGAAAGGAGCGCGGGTGCTGATCGTCAACCGGGATCCGACCCGGGGCGACCGGCATGCCGTGACCCGTATCGCCCTCCCGCTGGGTCCGGCCCTCACCACCGTGGCCGACCGGCTGGGCGTCCCTGTCGGCGAGGCCGCGACGGGAGGGCCGGCGACAGGGCCCGGATGAGATGAGGTGACGGGAGGCGTCACAGAGGTGCACCCACGCAGACCCGAGGACCGAGGACCTGAGGTCCCGCCGACCCGCCGACCCGCCGACCCGCCGACCACGGTCACGTACGGCCCGGAATCGGTTCAGCCCCTCCCCGGCCGGCCCGTGGCCGAGTCGGCACACCCCTTCATGACCCTCCGCGAGCGACCCATTACCGATATAGATGCTTATAGGCAGTTTTCTGCTCGGTCAGTCGGGTACCCCGCAGAGAGGCGGAGCGCAGCGTTCCGCCTGGTGCAGCACATCGTCGTTCTGGAGTTTTCATGTCAGAGCAGCGCAAGAGCTCGTTCGCCACCGTCGATCCGTACACCGGGAAGACGCTCGCGGAGTTCCCGGCCACCGAGGGTCCGGAGGTGGACGCGGTGCTGGAAACCGCGGACGACGCCTTCGAGGCGTGGCGCAAGCGGCCCGTAGAGGAGCGTGCCGCGCTGGTCGGCCGTGTCGCCGAGCTGATGCGGGAGCGCAAGGAGACCTTGGCGCAGCTGATCACCCTGGAAATGGGCAAGCTGATCTCCGAGGCCCGGGGCGAGGTGGATCTCGCCGCCTCCATCCTGGCCTACTACGCGGAGCACGGGCCCGGATTCGTGGCCGACGAGCCGCTCGAAGTGGAGGAGGGCCGGGCGTATCTCGTGAACGAGCCGCTCGGTGTCCTGCTCGGCGTCATGCCGTGGAACTTCCCGCTCTACCAGGTGGTGCGCTTCGCGGGCCCCAACCTGGTCCTGGGCAACACCGTCCTGGTCAAGCACGCTGGAATCTGTCCGCAGTCCGCGCTCGCCCTGGAAGTCCTCTTCCGTGACGCGGGTGCGCCCGGGGGCGTCTACACCAACCTGTTCGTGAGCCATGAGGAGATCTCGCGCATCATCGATTCCCCGGTGGTCAAGGGCGCGTCGCTGACCGGCAGCGAACGGGCGGGCGCCCAGGTCGCCGAGCGGGCCGGGCGGAACATGAAGCCCAGCCTGCTGGAGCTGGGCGGCAGTGACGCCTTCATCGTCCTCGACGGCGAAGGGCTGGAGCGTACGGTCGGCGCCGCGGTGGCCGGCCGGATGGCCAACACCGGGCAGAGCTGCGTGGCCTCGAAGCGGTTCATCGTGCTGGCGGACGTCTACGACGACTTCGTGGCGGGCATGCGCCGCGCGTTCGAGGGCCTGGAGGCCGGCGACCCGGCCGACGAGGCGACGACACTGGGGCCGCTCTCGTCCGAGCAGGCGGCCTCCGGCCTGACCGAGCAGATCCGCGAGACGGTGGAGCAGGGAGCCGAGCTGGTGACCGGCGGCGGCCGGATCGACCGCCCCGGGGCCTTCGTCCGGCCGACGATCCTCACCGGCGTCAAGCCCGGCATGCGCGCTTACGCGGAGGAGCTCTTCGGCCCGGCCGCGGTGATCCACCGGGCCGAGGACGAGGACGAGGCGGTCGCGCTCGCCAACGACAGCCGGTACGGCCTCGGCGGATCCGTCTTCTGCGCGGACGTGGAGCGGGGCCGCCGGGTGGCCGAGCGGGTGGAGACCGGCATGGTCTGGGTCAACCACCCGACCTCGACCCAGCCCGATCTGCCGTTCGGCGGAATCAAGCGGTCCGGCTACGGGCGGGAGTTGTCGAAGCTCGGTATGCAGGAGTTCGTCAACCGCAAGCTCGTCCGGGTGCTGCCGCCCGATGCCGAACTCCGCGGCATCGCGGGCTGAGCTGCCGTACCCCCGCACCCCCTGACAGACACCGCCTGACCCCCCCTGACACCGCCTTCCAAGGCGTCGACACAGCAAGGAGCAATCGTGCCCTCAGTACCGTCCATCACCCTCAACAACGGTGTGACGATCCCCCAGCTCGGTTTCGGGACCTTCCAGATCCCGCCGGACGAAACCTGCGAGACCACCGTCGCCGCCCTGGAGACCGGATACCGGCACATCGACACGGCGCAGATGTACGGCAACGAGAAGGAGGTCGGCCAGGCGGTCCGGGAATCGGGGCTCGACCGCGCCGACGTCTTCGTGACGAGCAAGCTGAACAACGGCGCGCACGCGCCCGACGAGGCGCTCCGGGCGTTCGACCGCTCCCTGGAGGAGCTGGGCTTCGACTACCTGGACCTCTTCCTCATCCACTGGCCCCTGCCGGGTGGTTCGGGCGACTTCGTGGAGACGTGGAAGGCCCTGGAGGAGATCTACCGGTCCGGGCGCGCCAAGGCGATCGGGGTCTCCAACTTCCAGGAGAACCACTTGCGCCGACTGCTGGACAACAGCACTGTGGTGCCCGCCGTCAACCAGATCGAGGTGCACCCGTACCTCACGCAGGAGCCCCTGCGTGCCTTCGGGGCGGAGCACGACATCGCCACGGAGGCGTGGTCGCCCATCGCCCAGGGGAAGGTGCTCTCCGACCCGACGATCACCCGGATCGCCGAGCGGGTGGGCAGGGCCCCCGCACAGGTGGTGCTGCGCTGGCATCTGCAGCGCGGGGACATCGTCTTCCCGAAGTCCGTGACGCTGAAGCGCATCCAGGACAACGTCGCGCTCTTCGACTTCGAGCTCACCGAAGGGGACATCGGCGAGATCTCCGCCCTCAACCGTGACGAGCGCACCGGGCCCGACCCGGACACGTTCAACGGCTGACCCGGCCTGGGCGGCAGGCGGGCCCGGCCTTGGGGACCACCCCGGGGCCGGGCCCGCGCTGCGTACGCGGTGGGTCGCTA
The DNA here is from genome assembly GCF_042723425.1 of Streptomyces sp. NPDC058375. NCBI lineage: Bacteria > Bacillati > Actinomycetota > Actinomycetes > Kitasatosporales > Streptomycetaceae > Streptomyces > Streptomyces sp. NPDC058375. The sequence continues at coordinate 8,906 of NZ_JBHXJG010000085.1, forward strand.
ACGGGCGAACTTCCGCAGGTCCTCGGCGAGCGAGCTGATGGCCGCCGGATTGCGGGGGCTCTCGACGAGGTCCACGTAGTCGAGGACGACGATCCGGTCGTGTCTGATCGCCGATACGCCGGCGAGCGGCTTGTAGGACTTCAGGAACTTCCGCTTCTCGTCCGCGCCGGTGTCGCCGTAGTTGTTGACGACGATGACCTCGGGGTCGCGGTCGACCACCGTCTCCCAGCCCACCGTCGTCCAGCTGTCCTTGAGGTCCTTCATGATGTGGTCGCCGCCGGCCTTGGTGATGATGTCGTGGGGTCCGGCGTACGCGCCCGAGGTCAGCGGCTTGTCCTTCCCGTCGTCGTACAGGAAGACACGGAGGCGGTCGTCGCCCTTCGCCGCCTTCGCCCGGGCGTCGGCGACCTCCTTCCGGAAGGACGAGATGAGGGTGTCGGCCCGGTCCTCGACGTCGAAGATCCTGCCCAGGTTCCGCAGGTCGGTGTAGAGCGCTTCGAGCGGGGGCATGACGCCGCGGGCCTTGCCCTGCCCGTTGCGGCACGACTCGCTGAGCAGGTACGAGTCGACGCCCACGCGCTCCAGTTCGGCGGGGGTGAAGCCCTCCCCCTCGTTGAATCCGTAGTTCCAGCCGGCGAAGACCAGGTCGGCGCGGGCGTCGAGGACCAGTTCCTTGTTGATCCGCTCCTTGGAGAGCCACTTGGCCTTCTTGTAGCCGTCCTTCCAGGGGACGGAGGTCATGTCGCCCTTGTCGTCGGGCATCACGTATCCGGCCATGTGGTCCTCGAGTCCGAGGGCGAACATGATCTCGGTGATGCCGACGTCGTTGGTCACGACGCGCTGCGGGGCCTTGTCGTAGCGCTTCTTCTCACCGCAGTTCTCCACGGTCACCGGGTAGTGCCGGTCGGCCTGTGAGGTGCCGGACTTGCCGTCGGCTTCCGGTGCGACGTCCGCTCCGCAGCCGGTGAGGGCCAGGGCGGCGACGAGGACGAGGGCCGCTGGACGCAGGGGGTGGGGCATGGCGGGCGAATCTCCTCAGAGGGCGGGGCGGGCAGGGGCAAGGTCGAAGAGCAGTTGGAGCGCACCGGTCTCGGGATGCGCGACGCGATGCGCCCGTACGCCGAAGACGTCGGCCAGCAGCGCGGTGGTCAGGACGTCGTGCGGGGGCCCGGAGGCGACGATCCGGCCGCTTTCGATGACGTGGACGAGGTCGCAGTGCAGGGCCGCCAGGTTCAGGTCGTGCAGCGCGGTCAGCACGGTCAGGCCGCTGCCGCGGACCAGGGCGAGGACTTCCAGCTGGTGGGCGATGTCCAGGTGGTTGGTGGGCTCGTCGAGCACCAGGACCCGGGGCTGCTGGGCGAGCGCGCGGGCGATCAGGACGCGCTGCCGCTCGCCGCCGGAGAGGGTGAGGAAGCCGCGTTCGGCCAGGTGTCCCGCCCCGACCCCTTCCAGCGCCTCGTCGCAGAGGCGGCGGTCCTCGTCGGTCGTCCGGGCCACCGGCCCCTGGTGCGGCAGCCGCCCCATGGCGACGATCTCGGCGACGGTGAAGTCGAATTCGGCGACCGCGTCCTGCGGAAGCGCGGCCAGCAGGCGGGCGCCGTCCCGGGCGCTCAGGGCGTGGAGGTCCTCACCGCCGATCCTGACGGCGCCGGCCGAGGGGCGCAGGGCCCGGTAGACGCAGCGCAACAGGGTGGACTTCCCGCTGCCGTTGGGGCCGACCAGCCCGACGAGCTGTCCGTCGGCCGCGCCCAGGGTGACCTCGTCCACCAGGCGTGCGCCGACGATGTCGACGCTCAGCGCGTCGATGTCGATCCGCATCAGATGCCTCCGAAGGAGTAGGAGCGCCGGCGCATGAGGAGGATGAAACAGGGAACGCCGATGACCGCGGTGAGAACGCCCACCGGCAGTTCGGCCGGCGCCAGCACGAGGCGCGAGAGGATGTCGACCCAGATCAGCAGGACGGCCCCCGCGAGGGGTGCGACGGCCAGGAGCCGGCGGTGGTCCGCGCCGACGAGCATCCGTACGGCGTGCGGGACCATCAGGCCGACGAAGCCGATCGCTCCGCTGACCGCGACGACCGCCCCGGTGACGGCGGCGGAGACGAGGAAGAGCTCCTTGCGGAGTCTCCCGGGGTCGACCCCGAGTGCGGAGGCGGTCTCGTCGCCCATGGCGAGGGCGTTCAGGCGCCGCGCCGACCAGCCGAGGTGGGCGAGTCCGGCGAGCACCGCCCCGGCGGCGATCGGCACGGCGGCCCAGTTGGCCCCGCTGAGGCTGCCGAGGAGCCACATCATCGCGGAGCGGGCCGCTTCCCCGCGCTCGGCCGCGAACACCATGAAGGTGGTTACGGCGGAGAAGCCGTAGTACATCGCGGTCCCGGTCAGGACGAGCCGGAGCGGGGTCAGTCCGCGTTCGGTGCGGGCGACCGCGTACACGAGGAGCATGGCGAGGAGCGCGGAGAGGAACGCAGCCGTGGACAGGGCCCAGATGCCGAGCGCTCCCAGGGCCCCGAAGATGAGTACGGCGTTGGCGCCGACCGCAGCGCCCGAGGAGATGCCCAGCACGAACGGGTCGGCGAGCGCGTTGCGCACCATGGCCTGGACGGCGACGCCGATGGCCGACAGGCCGGCCCCGACGACGGCGGCCAACACGGCGCGTGGCAGGCGTAGTTCCCAGACGATGGTGTAGGCCGGGACCTCGTCGGCGCGGATGGCTCCGCCGGTCAGCCCTGCCCAGAGGTAGCGCAGGACCTCCGCCCAGGAGATCCCCGACGCCCCGAGTGCCGCCCCGCAGACGAGCGAGAGGGGAAGGGCGAGGCAGAGGCCGGCGAGGAGGAGCGGCAGGGGTACGCGGCGGGGTGGCGCCGGGCCGGTGCCGACGCGCGAGGGGCGTGACGGCTTGGCGGGTATGCGGTCGAGAGACGTGGCCACAGGCCGGTCGCTTTCGCCTCGGGCCGTGCGTCGCGCGAGGAGGAGCGGCCCCGGACGGCGGCCGTCCCGCGCAGCGCCCTTTTCGCAGTCCACGGCGAATGGTCAGGAGCCTTCTGTGCCGCGGGTGATCGGGCTCACGGAACCGGGGGCTCCGCCTACCGTTGCGGGTCAGCGCCGGATTCTGACCGGACTTCCCCCGTGGCGAATCCGCAGCTTAGCGCGTGCGCCCCTCCCGCCCGCGGGGAGGGCGCGGCCCTGTGGGACGTACGAAGCCGCCGGATCCCGCCGCGCGAACGGGCGCGGGAGGCAGGAGATCCGTCATCACCGTGTGCGGCAGGGAGGGGTTGGCGGCGGCCGCTTCGGCCGACCGTTCGTCGGTCCCCCTCACGAGAGCCGTGATGACCTCCGGCAAAAGCGCCGGGTGCCCGGCGGCCTCGACGCGCGCCTCGTCGTCTTCCAGGCAGGCGAGAAGCGCCGGAGCCGTGGCGTTGGGGTGCCGGGCGATCGCCCGGAGCGCCTTCCGTGCGGGGGGCCGGTGCCGGGCCGGCTCGGCCAGCAGCACCGGCGTCGCATCGGGGTTGGCCGCGATCGCCGCGATGACCTGGACGCCGTGCCGGGCGGCCGTGGTGCGGAGTTGCGGCTCCGTGAACCCGGGGTGCGGAGCGATGGACTTGACCACCTTGGCGTCGGGGTCGGCGGCCAGGGTCTCGTACACCTCGGAGGGCAGGTCCCGGCGTGCCGCGAGCGCCCATCGCAGCAGCAGCGACGGGTGGTCGACGAAGCCGCCCGGTGGCGCGTCGACCTGTCGCTCCTGGCGGAGGAGGCCGTCGAGACTCTCCTCCCCCTCGCGGAGGAACGTGGCGTCACCGTCGAGACGCACGGTGACATCGCCCCGACGACCGGATCGCCGACGCTCCTGCTGCAGCTGACCACGAATCTCGTTCACAACGCCGTCGTCCACAACCTGCCGGAAGGGGGCATCGTCCGGGTCACGACGAGCGTCCGCGCCGAGACGGTGGTGCTGGCGGTCGAGAACACCGGTGCGAAGCTCTCCCCGCAGCTGGTCTCGACGCTCACCGAACCGTTCCAGCGCGGCGCCGAACGTCTGCGGACCCACCACACCGGTGTCGGTCTCGGCCTGGCGATCGTCGAGACCATCACCCGCGCCCACGACGGCACGCTCACCCTCACCCCGCGCCCCGCGGGCGGGCTGCGCATCACGGTGGAACTCCCCGCGGCCGCCGGAAGCGACGATCGGCGCGATCTCTTCCCTCACCCCTGAGGCAGCGGGGTCCGGACCCCGTACGGCAGGATGGTGCCATGAGCGTAGTCAAGATCAATGTGCTGACCGTCCCCCAGGAACAACGCGAGACGCTGGAGAAGCGCTTCGCCTCCCGCGCCCATGCCGTGGAGAGCTCCGACGGATTCGAATGGTTCGAGCTGCTCCGGCCCGTCGAGGGCACGGACGACTACCTCGTCTACACGCGCTGGCGTGACGAGGCGTCCTTCCAGGCGTGGATGGAGGGGCCGATGAAGGCGGCCCATCAGGGCGGCGGCGACGCCGGGAGCGGCGAGCGCCCCAAGCCGGCGGCCAGCGGGTCCACCGTGTGGTCCTTCGAGGTCGTCCAGCAGGCCGCGCCGACCGGCGCGTAGGCGACGGGCGCGTAGACGACCGGCGCGTAGACGACCGGCGCGTAGACGACCGGCGCGTAGACGACGGGTGCGTAGACGAGCGGCGCGTAGGCGAGCGCGCTCCGGTGGGTGACCTGCCCGGTCCGGTCCGGCCCATGAACGGCCCCTGACCGACCGGGCAGGTCTCTGCGGTCGGCCGGCCCCGGGGCCTCAGCGGTCGATCGGCCGCAGCCGGGCCAAGCCGGTGTCGAGCATGATGCGGTCGACGGTCCCTTCCAGGGCGCTGTCGGGGCCGATCACCGTCTCCAGGCCGTCGGGCAGGACATCGCGGGGGCGGTACCAGTCCCGCAGCTGGTTCTCGTCGACCTCGTCGGCGATCGGCTTGGTGACGTGCCGGGCCAGGGTCTCGGCGAACGGGACGTCCAGGTAGTACCCGTGAGTGGGGCCCCGGTGATCGGCGCGCAGCCGGGCGAGCATGTCGCCGTAGTGGGCGGCGTAGAGGATGCCTTCGACCACCACGTGGTAGCCCGCGTCCAGGGCGTAGCGGGCCGTCAGGTCGATCAGGCCGATGTTCGCCGCCCCCGGCCGGTCGCGTTCGCGCAGCACGGTGCGGCGGAGGTCGTCCTGCCCGACCAGGGCTAATCCACGGCCGAATCTGTCGCGGAGACCGGACGCGACGCTCGACTTACCCGATGCGCTGTTTCCGCGCAGGACGATCAACCGAGTCTCTTCGGTGCCCACCTTCACCAGCACCACGCTAGCCGTCGCCTGTCCGGCCCGGGGTTGAGGACGTCCCCCCAGCAGGTCACTCCCAGGGTGCACACGGTCTCCTCCCGGCGGTTGATTCCCCGCGACCCGCGCGTTTTTAAGATCATTCTTCGAGGAACGGACCGAAGGACCGGTGGAGCACGACATGACCCTGCTGGATGTACTGCTGGACGCGGTCCGTGAGTCTCCCGGGCAGGTCGTCGTGCATGTTCGCGGCGACGGCAGCGAGCTGACGGTCACGCTGCGCGAGCTGCTGGACGATTCCCTGCGGGTGGCCGGCGGCTTCCGGGAGGCGGGCATCGCGCCCGGGACCTGTGTGCCGTTGCTCGCCGACCGCAGCGAGGACTTCCAGCCGATGTTCTGGGGCGCGGTGGCGGCCGGTCTCGTTCCGGTTCCGTTGGCTCCGGACGCCCGCCGGGTGCTCCCCGTCTGGGAGCACCTGGGGCGGCCGCCCGTCGTCGTGGATACGTCGACCGCGTCGTTGACCGATGAACTCCCTTCCGGTGTACGCGTCTTGGCCCTGGACGCCCTGCGGGAGGGGCCGGTGTCGCGCGAACCGGCCGCCGCCGGGCCCGGCGACGTCGCGTTCGTGCAGTTCTCCTCGGGAAGCACCGGCGCGCCCAAGGGGGTGGAGGTGACGCACGGTGCGGTGCTGGCCAATCTGGAGCAGATACGGGCCGCCTCGGCGCTCGGCGCCGAGGACGTGGTGGTCAGCTGGATGCCGTACTTCCACGACATGGGGCTCGTCGGCACGCACCTGGCTCCGCTGGCCGCCCGGGCCAGGCAGGTCAAGATCGGTCCGCTGTCGTTCGCCAAGCGGCCCCGGGTCTGGTTCGAGGTGGCGGCCCGGCACCGGGCCACGGTGCTGTCCGCGGCCAACTTCGCCCTGGCGCTCGCCGTACGCCGTGTTCCCGACGAGGTCCTGGCCGAGCTCGACCTCTCGGCCGTCAGGCTGGTCCTGGTCGGCGCGGAGCCGATCGCGCCCGCGGTGTGGCGTGACTTCGCCCTCAAGACGCGTCCGGCCGGGCTGGATCCGGCGGCCGCCCAGCCGGTCTACGGCCTGGCGGAGGCGACGCTGGCGGTGACCTTCCCGCCGCCGGGGGAAGTGGCCGAGCCGCTGGTCCTGGACCGGGCTTCGTTGAGCGACGGAGTGGCGGTGGACGCCGAACCAGGCGTGGACGCCGTCGAGTTGATGGATGTCGGGCGGCCGGTGGCCGGCAGCGCCGTGCGCGTCGTCGACGAGGCGGGCGACGTCCTCGGGGACCGGCGCGTCGGGCACATCATGGTGAGCGGCCCTCAACTGGCCCGTGGCTACCACGGCCTCCCCGGTGTGAGCGCGGAGGTGTTCGCCGAAGGATGGCTGCGCACCGGTGACCTCGGGTTCCTGCGGGACGGTCGGCTGTGCGTCACGGGCCGGCACAAGGATGTGCTGTTCCTCAACGGCCGCACCTTCCATGCCACGGACATGGAAGCGGTCGCCGCGGCGACACCCGGGCTGCCTTCCGGTACTCCGGCGGTGGTCGGTTCGACCGACCCGGTCACCGGTGCGGAGCGGGTCGTGGTGTTCGTCCCCTGGGCACGGCCCCCACGCGATGCGGCGCAGGTGCTGGAACGTGTCGCGGCCCGGGTGCGCGAGGCGCTGCTCCATGACGATGTGCGGGTGCTGGCCGTGCCGCCGGGGGCGTTCCCCCGTACGACGAGTGGCAAGCTGCAGCGTCGGCGGCTGCGGGAGCGGTTCGAGGCGGGTGCGTTCGGGGCCGGTCCGTTCGCCACGGGTCCGTTCGGGAGTGAGCACTCAGCGGGTGAGCGGGCGGTGCGTGTTCGGCCGACGGGTGCCTCGGCGGCGGAGCCGGGCGTGGGAGCACCCCAGGCTCGGGCTCGGACCGTCGAGGCCGTCCGGGAGGTGTGGGCCCGCGTGCTGGAGCGGCCCGCCGAGTCGATCGGTGTGCATGAGCCGTTCGGGAGCCTCGGCGGAACGTCGCTCAAGGCGATGGAGGTCCTGGTGGCGCTGGAAGACGCCTTCGGGGTGACGCTGCCGCCGGCGGTCATCCGCGACCACGGCACGGTGGCCGACCTCGCCGGTCACCTTCTGACGAGGGAGCCCGCTCCGCCGTCGCCGTCCGCCCCCGAGGTCGGGAAGACCGGAGAAGACGGCGAAGCCGCCGCAGCCGTCATCGGGATGGCGTGCCGGTTCCCCGGAGCCGACACCCCCGAGGACTTCTGGAACCTGCTCATCGACGGGCACGACGCCATCGCCCCGGTGCCGTACGGGCGTTGGGACGACGACGCCCGCGACCGTCAGGACGCTCCCCGGGAGCGTTGGGCGGGGCTCCTGAAGGACCCGGCGGTCTTCGACGCCCACTACTTCGGTATCGGGGAGGACGAAGCGCGCGCCCTCGACCCGCAGGCACGGCTCTTCCTGGAACTCGCGCACGAGGCACTCGAACGTGCCGGATACGCGGGGCCCCGTAGACGCGGTCGCAGGGTCGGGGTGTTCGCGGCGGTCGGGGACAGCGGCTACCGCGAAGTCCTGGACCGGGCCTCGGCCGACGGCTCCCCGCTGCCCCACGCCCTCACCGGGAACCTGCCCGCCCTCATCGCCGCCCGGGTCTCGCAGAGCCTCGATCTCGACGGGCCCGCACTCGCCGTGGACACCGCCTGCTCGTCGGGTCTGGTGGCCCTGCATCTGGCCCGGCGCAGCCTCCTGGACGGCGAGTGCGACCTCGCCGTGGTCGGCGGGGTCAACCTCCACCTGACCTCGACCCCGCACCGGCTGCTCGAAGAAGCGCAGGCGCTGTCCCCCACGGGACGCAACCGCGCCTTCAGCGCCGACGCGGACGGCTTCGTACCCGGCGAGGGCGGCGCGGCCATCGTCCTGACGCGTCTCGACGCGGCCCGGCTCGCGGACGATCCGGTGCTCGCGCTGGTCCGGGGCACGGCCGTCAACAACGACGGCCGGTCGATGAGCCTCATGGCGCCCAACCCGTTGCGGCAGCGGGAGGTCATCAGCCGGGCGTACGAGGCGGCAGGCATCGATCCCGCCTCGGTGACCTATGTGGAAGCCCACGGGACCGGCACTGCTGTCGGAGACCCGATCGAGCTGCGGTCGCTGGCCCACGCGTTTCCCGCACGGCCCGACGGCGAGCCGCGGTCGCTCGGTTCGGTGAAGACGAACATCGGGCATCTGCTGAACGCCGCCGCGCTGCCCGCGCTGGTGAAGGTCGTACTGGCCCTGGGCCACCGCAGGCTCCCGCCGTCGCTGCACCACTCCCCGGCCTCGCCGGGCCTCGCGCCCGCCGGTTTCTCCGTGGTGGCCAAGGCCCGGGAGTGGACGTCCGCCGGGCCCCGCGTCGCGGGGATCAACGCGTTCGGTTTCGGCGGCACCAATGCCCACGCCGTACTCGAACAGGCCCCGCCCCCGCCGACGCCGCCGCCGGGTGTCGCACGCGAAGTCGCCGTCGAGGGGCCTCATTTGCTGACTCTCTCGGCACGCAGTGCGGGCGCGCTCCGGGACGCGGCAGGTCGGCTCGCCGCGCATCTGGAATGCCGTCCGCGACTGCGCGAGGGCGACGTCTGCCGGACCGCGAGCACGTCCCGGGACGTGGGGCCCCACCGGCTCGCCGTCGTCGCGGACGGTGATCTACGGGAACGGCTCGCGGTCGCCGTCGCCGGGACCGGCGATGCGAGGACGACGGGCGGGGCGGGCGGGCGCGTCGGCACCCTGGTCCGTTCCCGGCCGCGCGTGGCCTTCCTGTTTGCCGGACAGGGCGCGCAGTTCCCCGGCCAGGACCGGGCGTTGTACCGGACGGCGTCGGTGTTCCGGGACACGTTCGACGAGGCGTCCGCGCTCCTCGGCCCGGTGTGCGGGCGGCCTCTGCGGGACTGGGGGCTGGACCCGGAGGTGGATCCGGCCGCGCAGGCCGTGACCGAGGTGGCACAGCCGCTCCTCGTCGCCTCCGGGGTGGCGCTCGCCCGCCAACTGCGCACCTGGGGGGTGGAGCCCGACGCGGTCGCCGGGCACAGCGTCGGGGAGATCACGGCCGCCTGTGTCAGCGGGGCGCTGACCCTGCGGGAGGCAGTGCGGTTCGCGGCCGAACGCGGCCGTCTCATGGGCGCCTTCACCGAGGCCGGAGCGATGATCGCCGTCCGCGGGGGTGAGGACGCGGTCGCCGCCGCGGTGGCGGAGTCCGAAGGGACACTCGCCGTGGCGGCGTACAACGGTCCCGGTCTCCAGGTCCTCTCCGGAAGCGTCTCCGCCGTGGAACGCGCCGCACTCGCCCTCGACTCCCAGGGCATCCCCGCCCGTCGTCTGCGGGTCTCGCGGGCCTTCCACTCACCGCTGATGCGGCCGGTCGCCGACCGGCTCGCCGCCGCGGCCCGCGCGCTGACTCCGCGGGCCCCGGCCGTCCCCCTGATGAGCACCGTCACCGGCGAGTGGCAGCCCGTCCTCGACCCGGAGTACCTGCGCAACCATGCCGAGCGCCCGGTGCTGCTCGGGGCGGCCGTGGAGCGTCTCGCCCGGGAGGGGTACGACACCTTCGTGGAGGTCGGCCACGGCGCGACCCTGTCGGGTGCGGTCCGCTCGGCGGCGACGGTGGCGCGCGCTTCCGACGGCTCCGGCACGTCCGGTACATCCGGCGCGTCCAGCACCTCTGGTACATCCGGTACGTCCGGCGCGTCCGGCACCTCTGGTATGTCCGGCGCGTCCGGCGGCGGCGTCACGGTGATGTGCGCCCTGCCGGGGCGTTCCTCCACCGGCCGAACAGATTCCGCACCGCTGCCCGTTGACGGGCACGGCGGGCGCCGGGCCCTTCTGGAGACCGTCGGCCGGCTGTGGTCGCTCGGCGTGCCACTGGACCGGACCGCGCTCGACGCGGGTCACCATCGCATCCCCCTGCCCACCTACCCCTTCCAGCGCAGCCGGTACTGGGCCGATCCGCCCGCGAGCCCCCTCCTGCACCGGGTCCGGTGGGAGGACGCCGCCCCACCCGGAAGGGCGGCAGGGGCCGTGCGTTCAGTGCTGCTGACCGGACCCGACTCCGCGTCCGTCGACCGGCTCGCCTCGCAGCTCGCCGCCGCAGGCATCCGCAGGTACGAAGCGGGCGACGGGCGGCCGGACGCCGTGGTCCTGGTGGCCGGGCCCGCTCCCGTCCAGGACACCGTGGACGCACTCGGCCGGGCCCAGGACGCCGCGCTGGCAGCCTTCGGCAAGGCCCTCGCACGGTTCGACGAATCCCATGCGGACAGGCTGTTGGTAGTGACCGAGGACGTGCATGCCACGGGCGCCGTACGGGAAGCGCCGCGGCCCGCCCATGCCGTCCTCGGCGGACTTGTGCTGGCTCTCCCGCAGGAGACCCCGCGTGCTTCGGCCACCGCCGTGGACCTCTGCTCGCTCGACTCCCCCTCGCAGCGTCTGACCGCCGTGCTGAGCGAACTGGAATCGGGCGGCGGCGCTCCGGGCAGCGCCGACACCGTCGCCTGGCGCGCGGGACGCCGCCTCGCTCGCCGCTTCGCGCCGCTCACGAGCGGCACCACGGCACCGGTCGAGGCGGCGCGGTCACCGCTGCCGCCCGACGGCACCTTCCTCATCACCGGGGGCGGCGGCGGAATCGGCGCCGCGCTCGCCCGGGACCTCGCCGGCCGGGGCCGCCCGACCCTCGTGCTCACCGGGCGCTCCCCCGGGCTTCCGGTGGGCCTGGCCGAGGAACTCCGCTCGCTGGGCGCCACCGTCGACTACCGCGTGGCCGACGTCTCGGTGGAGCGGGATGTCGATGCGCTCATCGCCGGGCTGCCCCGCCTCGACGCCCTCTTCCACGCCGCGGGTGTCGTACGACCCGGCACCCTGCGCAACAGGCGCGCGGAGGAGACGGCGGACGCCCTGGCCGCGAAGACGCGGGGCAGTCTGCTGCTCTCGCTCGCCCTGCGCCGGCACGGGCTCGACCCGATGGTACGCGTCGCGTTCTCCTCCGTGAGCGCCGTGCTGCCCGGCCTTGCGGGCGCCCTGGGCGACTACGCCGGCGCCAACGCCTTCCTCGACGCGTTCGCCGCGTCGGAACGGCACGCGGGCAGGTCGTGGCAGTCGGTGAACCTCACGGCGGTGGCCGGTACGGGCATGGCGGCGGCCTTCGGCTCCGGGGCGGGAGGGGGCTCCCCCACCGTGCGGAGCGGCGGAAGCCGGCCGGTCGACCTCGCTTCCGCGCTGGCCGCGCTCCGTACGGCATGCGGCGTCGACGCACCGCAGCTGCTGATCGCCGACCTGACGCCGTCCCTGCGGCCCGCGCCCGTGGCGTCCCCGACCGCGACGGCAGGAGCCACCGGAACGCGAACGGAAGCAGAAACGGAAGCAGAAACGGAACCGATGGCCTCGGGTCGAGCGCCCCGCACCAGCGCCGACGTGAACCCGCGTACGCGCGTAGGGGGCCAACCCCCCGCCGAGACAGCGGCGTTGCTTCGGCGGCTGCTGGCCTCTGCGCTGCGTCTGCCGGCCGGCACGATCCCCGACGACGAGCCGTTCCTCACTCTCGGCCTCGACTCGCTCGCCGCCGTCGACCTCGTCCGCCGGCTCGAACGGGAGCTGGGCAGGACCCTGCCCGCCACGCTCTTCTTCGAGTACCGGACCGTCGCCGAACTGGCCGCGCACCTCGACACCACGCCTTCCCTCTCCCCGCCGTCCGCCTCACCCGGTCCGCCCCCCGTGCCGGACGGGGTCTCCTTCCCGCTCACCCCCGTCCAACTGGCCCTGCACACCAGCAGTCGCCTCCACCCGGACGTGCCGGCCCACGGATACGTCCGCCAGACCGTTCGGGGGCCCCTGGACACCCAGCTCCTGGGCCGGGCGCTCGCCGCGCTCGCCGACCGGCACAGCATGCTGCGGATCCGCATCGGCGGCGCCGGAAGCACGGGAAGTACCGACAGCACCGGGCGTACCTGGAGCACCGGGGACACCGAGAGCACCGGTAGCACCCGGAGCACCCGGAGCACCGAGGGCGGGATCGGCTCGGCGGCACCGGCTCAGTACGTCGCTCCGCCCGCCGCCCTGGCAGCCTGGTACGAGGTCCGCGAGCTGCCCGGCCGTGTCGAGGAGCTCGAAACGGCCCTGCGCAACCGGCCGTTCGACCTCTCCGCCGAATCTCCCGTGCGCGCGGTCCTCGCCCGCGAGAGCCCGGAGCTGTCCCATCTGATACTGGTGATCCACCACGCGGCCGGTGACGGATACAGCCTCAACGTCCTCGCCGGAGAACTCTGGTCGCTCTACACCGCCTTCGCCCTCGGGAACACCCCGGCGCTTCCCGCGCTCGGCACCGACTTCGCTCGGTACGCGGCCGCTGCCGCCGATGAGCGGGCCTCCACGGCCGGCATGAGGGATCTCGCCGTCGACCGGCGGTACTGGTCGGAGCGGCTGGCCTCCCGTGGCGAGCCGCTGCGCCTCCCGTACGACGGTGATCCGTCCGGGCTTCCCACAGCTCCCCTGACCACGCATCAAAGCGCCCTCGACGCGCCGCTGACCGCCGAGTTGGAGAAGCGGGCCGCGGCTCACGGAGTGAGCCTGTTCCATCTGCTGCTCGCCGTGCACGTGCGCTGTCTGGCCCGGTGGAGCGGACAGCGGGAGATCGCGGTGAACGTCGCCCGCGCGCGGCGGGACGACCGCCTGGCGGGTCTGGACCGGCTCGTGGGGCCGCTCGCCGACACCCTTCCCCTGGTGTGCTCCACCGAGCCGGAGGAATCGGTGGAGGCCCTGGCCGAGCGGCTGGCGGGGATCTGGCTGGAGAGCGAGCAGCATGCCGGCCTGACCGGCCTGGATCTGGCCCGGCTGCTGCCGGCGGACCCGGCCGGGTCCGGCCCCCGGACGGTGAGCCCGGCCGGCTTCAGCTTCTCGCGCTTCCCCGCCGCTCTGGACGAGCGTTGTCCGGTGAGCGTGCGGCCGACCGCCGCCGGCACCGCCACCGCCGCGACCCGCCTGAGCCTGCTGTGCTGGCAGGACGAGACGGTCCTGCGCTTCTCGTGGAACTTCCCCCTCCGGCTCTTCGCCCCGGAGACGGTGGCCCGCCTGGACCGTGAATTCCACGACGAGTTGGCTGCTCTGATCGGGCCCCGGTCCGACGCCCCCGCCCGGCGTCCGGCCACTGCCGGGACCGATCCCGGAAGCGGAACCCGAATTCGACCCCAGACCGACCCTGGAACCGGAACCCGGTCCGGACCCGGCCGTCCCGCGTCCGCCACGCTCGTGCGTCGGCTGGTCGAGCGGTTCCGGGCCGCACCGGACGCGGTCGCCGTAGACACCGGCGCCGCCACCTTGACGTACGCCGAACTCGACCGTGCCTCCCACGCCCTCGCGACCTCGCTCCAGGCTCGTGGCGTCACCCCGGGAAGCCTCGTCGGGCTCCTCACCGAACCCGGCGCCGACACCGTCGTCTCCGTCGTCGCGGCCCTGCGCGCCGGGGCGGGCTGGGTTCCGCTCGATGCCGGCCACCCGACCGCGCGCCTGGTGGACCAGCTCACGCGCTCGGGGGCCCGTACGGTGCTCTGTCACTCCGCGACCCGGGCGGTGGGGGAAAGGCTCGGCGACGTCACCCTGGTGCCCGTCGACGCTTCGGCTTCGCCGCTCCCGCCGGGTTCCGTACGGTCCGGGAACGCGGCGCCCGCGCTCGACGGCCCGGTCGACGCAGACACGTACGCCACCGCCGACGCCGACGGCGTCGCGTACGTGATCTTCACTTCCGGGTCCACCGGCCGGCCCAAGGCCGTGCCCATCACCCACCGGTCGATGGAGAACTACCTCGACTGGGCGATCGACGCCTTCAGATACGACGAGCACGACCGGCTCGCCCAGACCGCTTCGCCCTGCTTCGACGCCTCCGTCCGCCAGCTCCTCGCACCGCTGCTCGTCGGTGCCACCGTGGTCACGGTGGACTGGGACCTGTTGCGCGATCCCGACCGGCTGCTGACCCACGTCGAACGCCGCCGGATCACCGTCTGGAGCTCCGTCCCCACGCTCTGGGAACAACTCCTCGGCGCTGCCGAGCAACGGGTCCGGGACGGCGCACCGCTGCCGGACCTGTCGGCGCTGCGGTGGATCCATGTCGGCGGCGAGGCCCTGTCACCCGCCCACGTACGCCGCTGGTTCGATCTCTTCGGCGACGGTCAGCGCATCGCCAACCTGTACGGCCCCACCGAAGCCACCATCAACACGAGCTGCCACATCATCCACGTCCGGCCCGACGACCGGGTGCGGCGGCTGCCCATCGGCCGCCCGGTGTCGGGTACGGAGGTGGAGGTCGTCGGTCCCGACGGGGAGCCGCGGCGGCCCGGCGAGGCCGGCGAACTCCTCATCTCCGGCATCGGCCTGACCTCGGGGTACCTCGGCGAACCGGCGCTGACCGAGGCCGCGTTCACAGTGCGGCGCGGGCGGCGCTGGTACCGCAGCGGCGACCGGGTGCGGTGTTCCGTGGACGGAACCCTGGAGTTCCTCGGGCGGCTGGACGACCAGGTGAAGATCCGGGGCAACCGGGTCGAGCCGGGCGAGGTCGAGGCAGTACTCCAAGCCCATCCCGACGTCACCCACGCCGTCGTCCTCGCCCAGGACGGACGTCTCACCGCCTTCGTGACTCCCGCGTCCGGCTCATCCGGATCATCCGGATCATCCGGGGCGGACGCCGTGGCACTGCGGCGTTATCTGGCCACGTCGCTGCCCGCGTACATGCTTCCGTCGCGGATCACCCACGTCGACACGATGCCGCTCACGGGCGCGGGCAAGATCGACCGCCGTGCGCTGGCGGCCCTCCGGGATACGACCGCGACCGTCCCTCCCAAGGCGATCACGAACACGGACACCGGCACCGGCTCCGGCTCCGGCACCGGCACCGGCTCCGGCTCTGGCTCCGGCTCCGGCTCCGGTACGGTCGACGTCCCGACGCCACTCCGTACAGCGCCCCGCACTCCGACCGAGATCCGGCTCGCCGCCATCTGGTCCGCCCTGCTCCGATGCGACGAGGTGTCCCGCGAGGACGACTTCTTCGCCCTGGGCGGTGACTCCCTGCTCGTGCTGGAGGTGTTCGCCCGGCTGGAGAAGCAGGGCGGGCCGCTGCCCCGGCCGACCGTCATCTACCGCAACCGCACGCTCGCGGCCCTCGCCTCCGCCGTGGACGCCGCAGCTGAAGCCGTTCACGAAGCCGTGGACAGCGCCGCCGGCGAGCCCGCTGCCGCCTCGACCGGCACGTTGGCCCGGGGAAGCGACCACGTGGCCGGCCGCCCCGGGACGCTCGATCCGGCGGCTGCTCCCCCGCCCTTCCCTCTCACTCCCACCCAGCGCGGCTTCCTCCTCGCCGAGGCCATCGCTCCGGGCGCGACATCGTCCTGGCTCACCCGGTTGCGGCTGCACGGCCGCCTCGACACCGTCCGTTTCCAGCGCGCGGTGGACACGCTCGTCGGGCGCCACCCGATGCTGCGCACCGTCTTCCCCGCCGGGGCCCGCCCGGCCGTCCAGCAGGAGCTGCCGTCCTCGCTGCGCCTGCCGGTCGACTTCGAGACCCTCACCGGCCCGGGGCAGGTGGAGGAGCGGGTCGCCGCCGAACGGGCGCGCCGTTTCGAGCCCTGGGCCTGGCCCCTGCTGCGCCTGCGGGTGCTCACCGTCGCACCGGACGAGCACGTCATGGTGGCGCACGCCCACCACATCATCGGTGACGGCTACAGCGCGGCACTCCTGGTACGGGAGCTGACGACCGTGTACGACGCTCTGTCCCACGGCGCGGAAGCGACTCCGGCCCCGCTCCGCAGCACTTTCCGCGACCACGCCGTACGACTCGCGGAGCGCACGGGCTCCCCCGCTTCCGTCGCCCCGGCCAGCGAGGACCGGTGGGCGCGGCTGAGTGCGCCCTACCTGCCGCCCGTACTCTCTGCCGGTACACGCACCGGTGCTTCTCCGGGCGCCGCGGCGAACCCGCTCTTCCACACGCACGCGTTCACCCTCGACGCCGATCAGGTGGAGGCGCTGCGCAGGTACGCGGCGCGCACCGGATCCACTCTCCACGCCGCCGTGCTCACCGCCTACTACCGGGCGCTCGCTGCGGCCACCAGCCGGGTGGATCTGGTGCTCGGTCTCGCGGTGAGCGGCCGGGACCACGCCCTGCCCGACGCACACCGGGTGTTCGGCCCCTTCGCCACGGCTGTTCCCCTGCGGCCGGCAGGTCCGGGGGACGGGCGGTCCGCCGAGGCGGGCTTCGAGGACGATCTGCGGCGCCTGGCTTCCGAGGCCGCAGAGGCGCGGACGTACGAGGGGGCCGTGCCGCCGCTGCCCAGCGGGCTGCCTCTGGCCTCCCAGTTCTTCTTCACCTATCTGGACTTCTCCGCCCTGGGCCCGGAGAGCGGCAGGACGCTGACGGTCACCCGGGACGACGGCGACAGCGTGTACACGCCGCCTCCGGCCGGTACGGACGTGTTCCTGGCCGCCGGTCCGGAGGGCGGGCGGCTGCGGATCACCGTCCGCGCGGCGGCGTCGGCGTTCACCCCGCAGGGGGTGGTCGCGTTCGCGGACGCGGTACGTGACGGTCTGGCGGACGCGGCGGCCTCGACCGTGCCCAGCCCCGGCCGCCTCGAAAGCCCGGACTGCCCCGGCCGCCTCGAAAGCCCAGACCGCTCCGGCCTGCTCGACGAGCCGGACCGCCCCGACCGGGACCAGCGGATGGACGCCGCACTCATCGGCTATCTGCCGTCCCCGGCCGACCTCGCCCGGCTGGCGGGCCTGCCGGAGGCGGCGCTGCCGCGCGAGGAGTTGCGGACCCTGCTGTTCCCCGACGGGCGGCCCCGGCTCCTGGAGACGCTGCGTACGCCGCTGGGCCGTTCCGGCTTCGTGTGCGTCCCGCTGTTCGCCGACGAACTCGCCCCCGGCGACGCCCTGCTCCGGCACACCACGCGCGGAGTTGAGCTCGCCTCGTTGCTCGGTGCGCGGGCCGTGTCCCTCGCGGGCATGATCCCCTCGCTCACCGGTTACGGCTTCGACGTCCTGCGGGCCGTCGGCACGGCGGGCACGGCCCCTGCCGCCCCCGCCGTCACCACCGGTCATGCGGCGACCGTCGTGTCCGTCGTCAGGACCGTGCACGCCGCTCTCGACGCGACGGGGCGGCAACTGGACTCTCTCACCGTCGCGTTCGTGGGGCTCGGTTCGATCGGCTCCTCCTCGCTGGAGTTGCTGCTCACCCTGGCCCGGCGGCCGCCCGCGCGACTGCTGCTCTGTGACGTACCGGGCAGCGGGCCACGCCTCAAGGAACTGGCCGAGAACCTCCTGGATTGCCGTCTCGCCGAGGTCGTGGAGGTGGTCGAGTCGGACCATGGGCTGCCCGACGCCGTGTACGGAGCCCACCTGATCGTGGCGGCGGTCAGCGGGGGCGGCGCACTCCTCGACGTCAACCGTCTAGCGCCGGGTACGACGGTGGTCGACGACTCGTTCCCGCACTGCTTCGACACGTCCCGCGCCCTCGCCCGGATGGAACGGGCGAAGGACGTCCTGATCGTCGGCGGCGGGCTCCTGAGCGCCGGGCCCACCCGGCGGGAGATCGCCGAGGGGCTGCCCGCCGCCGCGGTGGCCGGTTACCTGGCGCAGCCGATGGTGGCGGACACCATCGCGTCGTGCCGGCTGGAGTCCCTGCTCCACGCCTCGGGGGCCGGTGTGCCGCTCGTCCTCGGTCCGGTCGACGCGGCCACGGGCCGCGCCTACTGGGCGGCGGCGGAGGCGACCGGCATACGTGGCGC
>NZ_JBHXJG010000086.1:0-26967 GCF_042723425.1 Streptomyces sp. NPDC058375
GTTCCCGTACGTACCTACGTACGGGAACACCGCCCCTTCAGGGACGATCAGGCCGTCAGCCCTCGACGCCGAGCTTCTCCAGGATCAGCTCGCGCACGCGCGCCGCGTCCGCCTGGCCGCGGGTGGCCTTCATGACCGCGCCGACGAGCGCGCCCGCCGCCGCGACCTTGCCGCCGCGGATCTTGTCCGCGATGGCCGCGTTGCCCGCGATGGCCTCGTCCACGGCCGTGGACAGCGCGCCCTCGTCCGAGACGACCTTCAGGCCGCGCTTCTCGACGACGGTGTCCGGGTCGCCCTCGCCCGCGAGGACGCCCTCGATGACCTGGCGGGCCAGCTTGTCGTTGAGGTCGCCCTTGGCGACGAGCGCGGCCACCCGGGCGACCTGCGCCGGGGTGATCGGCAGCTCGTCCAGGCCGCGGCCGGTCTCGTTGGCGTTACGGGCCAGCTCGCCCATCCACCACTTGCGGGCCTGGTCCGAGGGTGCGCCCGCCTCGATCGTGGCGACGATCAGGTCGACCGCGCCCGCGTTGAGGATGGACTGCATGTCGTGCTCGGAGACGCCCCACTCCTCCTTGAGCCGCGCCCGGCGCAGCCGGGGGAGCTCGGGGAGGCCCTTGCGCAGCTCCTCGACCCAGTCGCGCGAGGGCGCGACGGGGACCAGGTCCGGCTCGGGGAAGTAGCGGTAGTCCTCGGCGTTGTCCTTGATGCGGCCGGCCGTGGTGGAGCCGTCCTCCTCGTGGAAGTGCCGGGTCTCCTGCACGATCGTGCCGCCCGAGGACAGCACGGCGGCGTGCCGCTGGATCTCGAAGCGCGCGGCCCGCTCGACGGAACGCAGCGAGTTCACGTTCTTCGTCTCGGAGCGCGTACCGAACGTCTCTGTGCCGTTGGGGCGCAGCGACAGGTTGACGTCGCAGCGCATCTGGCCCATCTCCATGCGCGCGTCGGAGACCCCGAGAGCCTTGATCAGCTCGCGCAGCTCGGCGACGTACGCCTTGGCGACCTCCGGCGCGCGGGCGCCCGCTCCCTCGATCGGCTTGGTGACGATCTCGATGAGCGGGATGCCGGCCCGGTTGTAGTCGAGCAGGGAGTGGGACGCGCCGTGGATCCGGCCGGTGGCGCCGCCGACGTGCGTCGACTTGCCGGTGTCCTCCTCCATGTGGGCGCGCTCGATCTGCACCCGGAAGATCTCGCCGTCCTCCAGCTGGACGTCCAGATAGCCGTCGAAGGCGATCGGCTCGTCGTACTGGGAGGTCTGGAAGTTCTTCGGCATGTCCGGATAGAAGTAGTTCTTCCGGGCGAAGCGGCACCAGTCGGCGATCTCGCAGTTGAGGGCGAGACCGATCTTGATGGCCGACTCCACGCCGATCTCGTTGACGACCGGCAGCGCGCCGGGCAGTCCGAGACAGACCGGGCAGGTCTGGGAGTTGGCGTCCTGCTTCAGCTCCGTGGAGCAGCCGCAGAACATCTTGGTCTTGGTGCCGAGCTCGACATGGACTTCGAGGCCCATGACGGGGTCGTAGGACGCGAGCGCGTCCTCGTACGACACCAGGTCAGTGACAGTCACGGTGAAACTTTCCCTCTCAGCCCAGCAGAACGTCGTCGTCGCCGAGACGCTTCAGTTCGCGATAGAGGATCGCGAGTCCGGTGACGATGGCGGCCGCGGAGACGGCCGCGTCGACGAGCCGCAGTACATCGTTGTCCTCGCGGGCGAGCTTCGCCTGCTTGACGATGCTGAGCGCGCCGAACGCGGTACTGCCGAGCGAGACGTACAGCCCGGTCTTGGACTTCTTGAAGTTACTGGCCTTCTTTGCCATGGCACTCACAGCGACGGAGCCTCCTCAAGCAGCGGGTGCCCCCACCTTTCCACGAACGCGGCCTCGACGGCCGCTCCGACCTTGTAGAGCCGGTCGTCCTTCATGGCGGGGGCGATGATCTGCAGTCCGACCGGCAGACCGTCCTCGGGTGCCAGGCCGCAGGGCAGCGACATGGCGGAGTTGCCGGCCAGGTTGGTGGGGATGGTGCACAGGTCCGCGAGGTACATCGCCATCGGGTCGTCGGCGCGCTCGCCGATCGGGAAGGCGGTGGTCGGGGTCGTCGGGGAGACGATCACGTCGACCTGTTCGAAGGCCTTCTCGAAGTCCTGGGTGATGAGGGTGCGGACCTTCTGGGCGGAGCCGTAGTACGCGTCGTAGTAGCCGGAGCTGAGCGCGTACGTGCCCAGGATGATGCGGCGCTTGACCTCGTCGCCGAAGCCCGCCTCGCGGGTGAGGGCGGTGACGTCCTCGGCCGACTTCGTGCCGTCGTCGCCGACCCGCAGGCCGTAGCGCATGGCGTCGAAGCGGGCCAGGTTGGAGGAGCACTCGGACGGGGCGATCAGGTAGTACGCGGAGAGCGCCAGGTCGAAGGACGGGCAGTCCAGCTCGACGATGTCCGCGCCCAGCGACTTCAGCAGCTCGACCGACTCGTCGAAGCGCTGGAGGACACCGGCCTGGTAGCCCTCGCCGCGGAACTGCTTGACGACGCCGACACGCATGCCCTGTACGGAGCCGTTGCGCGCGGCCTCGACGACCGGCGGGACCGGGGCGTCGATGGACGTCGAGTCCAGCGGGTCGTGCCCGGCGATCGCCTCGTGCAGCAGCGCCGCGTCCAGGACCGTACGGGCGCAGGGCCCGCCCTGGTCGAGGGAGGACGAGAAGGCGACCATGCCGTAGCGGGAGACGCCGCCGTAGGTGGGCTTGACGCCGACCGTGCCGGTGACGGCGGCGGGCTGGCGGATCGAGCCGCCGGTGTCCGTGCCGATGGCGAGCGCGGCCTCGTAGGAGGCGAGGGCGGCGGAGGAACCGCCGCCGGAGCCGCCGGGGATGCGGGTGAGGTCCCAGGGGTTGCCGGTGGGGCCGTAGGCGCTGTTCTCGGTGGAGGACCCCATGGCGAACTCGTCCATGTTGGTCTTGCCGAGGATGACGACGTCGGCGGCGCGCAGCTTCTGCGTGAGCGTGGCGTCGTACGGCGGAACCCAGCCCTCAAGGATCTTGGAACCGACGGTGGTCGGCATGTCCTTGGTGGTGAAGATGTCCTTCAGCGCGAGCGGGACGCCGGCCAGCGGGCCGAGCTTCTCGCCCGCCTCGCGCTTGGCGTCCACGGCGCGGGCCTGGGCCAGCGCGCCCTCGCGGTCGATGTGCAGGAAGGCGTGGACCTTCTCGTCGACCGCGTCGATCCGGGCCAGGTGGGCCTCGGTGACCTCGACGGCGGTCAGCTCGCCGGAGGCGATCCTCGCGGCGATCTCGGCCGCGGTGAGCTTGATGATGTCCGTCATGGCGGTTAGTCCTCCCCCAGGATCTGCGGCACCTTGAAACGCTGCTGCTCCTGGGCCGGGGCGCCGGAGAGCGCCTGCGCGGGGGTGAGCGACGGACGGACCTCGTCCGCGCGCATGACGTTGGTCAGCGGCAGCGGGTGGGAGGTCGGCGGTACGTCTTGGTCGGCGACCTCGGAGACGCGGGCGACCGCGCCGATGATGTCGTCGAGCTGACCGGCGAAGTGATCGAGCTCTTCGCCCTTCAGCTCCAGACGCGCCAGCCGGGCGAGGTGGGCGACCTCCTCGCGCGTGATGCCAGGCATGCAGCGATCCTCAGGGGTTGGTGTGTGGTTTTGAGCCCAATCCTATGGGGTCCGCCGGGGGCGGATACCCCGGGCCGATCGGGCTACGCCTCTGCCTGGGCCACTCCCCGGGATCTTCAGGGGGTGTCGGTCTCCGCGGCGCTGTTCACCGCGCCGTTCACCGCGCCGTTGAGCGACCCGTTCATCGAGCCGGTCGCCGAGGCAGTGGCCGACCCCGCCGCGGCGGCCGCCTGGGCCTTCAGCTCGGCGGGTCTGCGCCAGCCGTGCTCGCCGCGCGCCCGCAGCCAGGCCGTGGTCTCCTGCGGCGGCATCGCCGCCGCCACCAGCCAGCCCTGCACCGCGTCGCACCTGAGGTCCCGCAGCCGCTCCCAGGTCTCGTCGTCCTCGACGCCCTCGGCGACGACGACCAGGCCGAGGGAGTGGGCCAGGTCGATGGTGCAGCGGACGATCTCCGCGTCCTCGTGGTCGACCGCCAGCCGGGCCACGAAGGACCGGTCGATCTTCAGCTCGCTGACCGGAAGCCTGCGCAGGTGGACCAGGGAGGAGTAGCCGGTGCCGAAGTCGTCGAGCGACATCTTCACGCCGTGCGCGGTGAGCCCGGCCAGGGTGTCGGCGGCGCGCTGCGGATCCTCCAGCAGCACATGCTCGGTGATCTCCAGTTGGAGCGCTCCCGCGGGCACGCCGTGGCGGGCGAGGCGGGCGGCGACACCTCCGGCGAAGCCGGGGGTGTGGACGTCGCGCGGGGAGACGTTGACCGCCACGGGGACGAACAGGCCCTGCGCACGCCAGCGGGCGACCTGGGCGAGCGCCGTCTCCAACACGTACTCCGTGAGGTGCGGCATCAGGCCGGAGGACTCGGCGATGGCGATGAACTCGTCCGGGGGAACCCGGCCGCGCTCCGGGTGCACCCAGCGCACCAGCGCCTCCAGGCCGGCGACCTGCCCGTCGAAGCGGACCTTGGGCTGGTAGTGCAGTTCGACCTCGCCCGCGTCCAGCGCCCGGCGCAGATCGCCGAGGAGCCCGAGCCGGTCGGGGGTGTTGCTGTCCCGCTTGGACTCGTAGACCTCCACGCCCGTGCGGTCCCGCTTGGCCTGGTACATCGCGACGTCCGCCCGGCGCAGCAGGCCCTCGGCGTCCAGGGCGTGGTCGGGGTAGACGGCGACCCCGGCGCTGGCCTCCAGGACGAGGGTCAGCCCGTCGAGGTCGAGCGGTGAGGACAGCTCGGCGACCAGATGGCGGGCGACCTGCTGGGCGCTGGTGGTGGAGTCGGTGTGCGGCAGGAGGACGGCGAACTCGTCGCCGCCGAGCCGGGCCGCCTCCGCGCCGCGCGGCAGGGCGAGGCGCAGGCGCTCCGCTATCTGCAGCAGCAGCCGGTCGCCGGCCAGGTGGCCGAGGGTGTCGTTGACCGCGCGGAAGCGGTCCAGGTCGATGAGGACCAGGGCGGAGCGGGTGCCGATGGACTCCGCGTCCTCCAGGGCCGACCAGGTCCGCTCCAGCAGCCACTGGCGGTTGGGCAGCCCGGTCAGCGGGTCGCGCAGCTGCTCCTCGGCGCGGGCGCGGGCGATCCAGAGCGTGGAGTCCAGGGCGATCAGCGGCACCGCGAAGAGCGGCAGCAGGATGGGCATGGACATCGCGACGGCGCAGATCAGCGGGGCGAGCCCGAGGAGCGCGACGGCGACGAGCCCCTGCCGCAGCATCGCGGTCCGGGCGATGGTGGGCAGCCCGCCGTTGTGCGGGGCCTGCGCGTACCACAGCAGGACCCGGGTGACGAGCAGATACGTGGATGCCGTCAGGAGCAGTTCCGGGACGGCCGCGATGCCCCAGTCGAGTGGCTGCCAGGGTTCCTCGACGGTGGGTACCTCGCCGAAGGCGGCCAGCACGAGCGCCGCGGCGCCGATGCCGAGCATGTCGACCCCGCCGTGCAGCAGCCCCTGCCACCAGCGGTGTCGGCGGGCGGTCCCGACGAGCACCACGACGGCGAGGCTGACCAGGACGGCCGGCAGCCAGCCGTACAGCAGGAGCACGGCGAGGGTGAGGGCGGCGCCGGAGCCGGTGCCGCCCCACCACCGGTCGCGGCCGAGTGCCACCAGATGGCCGACGATGATCCCGGTGAGCACGGCCAGCGACCAGCCCACCGCCCCGTCAGGGAAGAGCGCGTGGCCCTGCTGGACGGTCCGGTAGGACCCGACCGCCAGCAGTAACGCGGCGAGCCCCACGACGGCGGCGCCCACCGGGGGCGTGAGGCCGACGAAACCTTGCAGCCGCGACACCGGGGCGGCGCTCTCGGTCGGTTTCATTCCGTCCCTCTCACAGCCGGCGGTGCCGATGACCCTCGGTGGCGCCCGCTCCTGTGGCACCACGGCCCGGTCGAGGGGCCGTGCACGGCGGGCGCACCTCTCAACAGTAGGCCGCGAAAGGCTTCCAGGGGCAGCGCTCTACAGCTCTTGCCCGAATGCGAACCGACCACCCGTCACCATCTGCTATTGGCCCGAACGGGTGGTGCGGCAGGGCCATTCGGGGAGCGGCCGACCCTTCTTCACCCCTCTGCCCCGTTTCCTTCCCCGCACGGGCCGCGCCACGCCGGGGCAGCATCTCGAAGGCGTCTCGATCCGGGGAACAGGGGGCGAACGGCGGCCCGGCGGGCGGCTACTCCCTGTTCACTCCGTACTTTCCCCCGGTTCGGCCGCGGGTGCGGCTTCCGGGAGGGGCAGGGCGGCTTCCTTGGCACGTTCGGGTCCGTGTTCGAGCAGGATCGCGAATCCGTCCTCGTCCAGCACGGACACCTTCAGTTGCATCGCCTTGTCGTACTTGGAGCCGGGGTTGTCGCCGACGACCACGAAGGCGGTCTTCTTGGACACCGAGCCGGTGACCTTGGCGCCGAGCGCCTGGAGCGCTTCCTTGGCACCGTCGCGGGTGTGGGCGGCGAGGGTGCCGGTGACGACGACGGTGAGCCCTTCGAGGGGGCGGGGGCCCTCGTCCTCGTCGGAGCCCTCGTCCGCCATCCGCACCCCGGCCTCGCGCCACTTGCGCAGGATCTCGCGGTGCCAGTCCTCGGCGAACCACTGCTTGACCGAGGCGGCGATGGTCGGCCCGACGCCGTCGGCGGCGGCCAGCTCCTCCTCGGTCGCCTCGTCGATCCGGTCGACGGAACGGAACTGACGGGCCAGCTCCTGGGCGGCGACCGGGCCCACGTGCCGGATGGAGAGCCCGGTGAGGATCCGGGCCAGCGGTGCCTCCTTGGCGGCGGCGATGCCCTCCAGCATGGCCACGGCGTTCTTCTTCGGCTCGCCCTGCTGGTTGGCGAAGACCGTCGCGATCTTCTCCTCGCCGGTCTTCGGGTCGCGCTTGGGCAGCCCGCTGTCCTGGTCCAGGACGTACGCCCGGATCGGCAGCAGCTGCTCGACGGTGAGCGAGAACAGCTCGCTCTCGTCCCTGAGGACGGGCTCGGCGGGCTCCAGCGGGCGGGTCAGGGCTGCGGCGGCCACATAGCCGAAGTGGTCGATGTCGAGGCTCTTACGCCCGGCGAGGTAGAAGACGCGCTCGCGCAACTGGGCGGGGCAGGTGCGGGCGTTGGGGCAGCGGAGGTCGATGTCGCCCTCCTTCATCGGGCGCAGCTCCGTGTCGCACTCGGGGCAGTGCGTCGGCATCTCGAACGGCTTCTCGGTGCCGTCGCGCAGATCGACGACGGGGCCGAGGATCTCCGGGATGACGTCACCCGCCTTGCGCAGGACCACGGTGTCCCCGATGAGGACACCTTTGGCCTTGACCACGTTCTGGTTGTGCAGGGTGGCGAACTCGACCTCGGAACCGGCCACTTCGACCGGCTCGACCTGGGCGTACGGGGTGACGCGGCCGGTACGCCCGACGCCGACGCGGATGTTGACCAGCTTGGTGTTGACCTCTTCGGGGGCGTACTTCCAGGCGATGGCCCAGCGGGGGGCGCGCGAGGTGGAGCCCAGGCGGCCCTGGAGCGGGATCTCGTCGAGCTTGACGACGACGCCGTCGATCTCGTGCTCCACGGAGTGCCGGTGCTCGCCGAAGTACGCGATGAACTGCCGTACGCCCGCGAGGGAGTCGACGACCTTGTTGTGCTGGGCGGTGGGCAGGCCCCAGGCGTGCAGGAGGTCGTAGGCCTCGGAGAGCCGGCCGATACTCAGGCCCTCGTGGGCGCCGATGCCGTGCACCACCATGTGCAGCGGGCGGGTGGCGGTGACCTTGGGGTCCTTCTGGCGCAGCGATCCGGCGGCCGCGTTGCGCGGGTTGGCGAAGGGCTTGTCGTCGGCGGCGACCAGCCGGGCGTTCAGCTCCTCGAAGCCCTCCATGGGGAAGAAGACCTCGCCGCGGATCTCGACGAGCGCCGGGATGTTCTCGCCCTTGAGGCGGTGCGGGATCTCGGCGATCGTCCGGACGTTGGGGGTGATGTCCTCGCCGGTGCGGCCGTCGCCGCGGGTGGCCGCGCGGGTGAGGCGGCCGTGCTCGTAGGTGAGGTTGACGGCGAGGCCGTCGACCTTCAGCTCGCACAGGAAGTGGTGGTCGGGGGTGCCGGTCTCCTTGGCGACGCGGTCGACCCAGGCGGCCAGCTCCTCGTCGTCGAAGGCGTTGTCCAGGGAGAGCATCCGCTCGCGGTGCTCGACGGAGGTGAACTCCGTGATGTACGGCCCGGCGACCTTCTGGGTCGGGGAGTCCGGGGTGCGCAGGGCCGGGTGCTCCTCCTCCAGGGCCTCCAGGGAGCGCAGCAGCCGGTCGAACTCGGCGTCGCTGACGACCGGTTGGTCCTTCACGTAGTACCGGAAGCGGTGCTCCTCGATCTGCTCGGCCAGCAGCGCGTGCTCCTCCCGCGCCTCCGCCGGGACCGAACTCTCCTGCTCCACCCGCTGTTCGCCCGCCATCGTCCCGTCCTCCTGTGTACCCGTCGTCCCCGTCACTCAGGGTTGTCCGCGAGCGACCTCGCCGCCCGGGCGCTGTGGGCGAGCGCGGTACGGGCGTACGCGGGCGACGCGCCCGCGAGGCCGCACGACGGGGTGATCGTGACGGACTCGGCGAGAGTCCCCGGATGCAGCCCCAGCCTGCTCCACAGCGTCCTGACTCCCATGACGCTACCGCCCGGGTCCGACAATCCGTCCGAGGCGGTGTCGGTGGAGGGCACCACGCCGAGCAGGAGGTGGGTGCCACCTTCGACGGCTTCCCCGATCGCCTCCTCCTCACGCTCGGTGAGCAGGGAGAAATCGAACGAGATTCCGTCCACGCCGGCCCGGCGCAGCAGAGCGAACGGCACCTCGGGGGCGCAGGAGTGGACGAGCGTCGTCCCGCCCTCGCCGGCTGCCGCGAGGACGTCGCGCAGGGCGCTCTCGACGACCTGGCGGTCGACGGCGCGGTAGGTGCGGTAGCCGCTGGCGGAGCGGACCCGGCCCAGCAGGACGGCGGTCAGGGAGGGTTCGTCGAGCTGGAGGACGACCTCGGTCCCGGGCATCCGGCGGCGGACCTCGGCGAGGTGGGCGCGGAGCCCTTCGGCCAGGGATCCGGCGAGGTCCCGGCAGGCCCCGGGGTCGGCCAGCATGGCTTCGCCGCCGCGCAGTTCGAGGGCGGCGGCGAGCGTCCAGGGGCCGACGGCCTGGACCTTGAGCAGGCCCTCGTACCCCTGGGTGAACTCCTCCAGGGCGTCCAGGTCCTCGCCCAGCCAGGAGCGGGCCCGGCGGGTGTCGCGGCCGGGGCGGTCGCTGATCCGCCACCCGCTCGGCTCGACGTGCCCGTACATCTCGACGAGCATGCCGATGGTCCGGCCGATCATGTCCGCGCCGGGGCCGCGCGCGGGCAGCTCCGCCAGGTACGGCATGCCCCGGCCGTCGGCGAAGGAGCCGGTGACGGTCTTCGCCGCCTCCCTCGCGTCTCCCCCGGGCATCGACCCGATGCCGGTCGCCGGACACCCGCTGAACTTGCTCTTCTCGCTCACGCGGGAAGCCTACGGTCCGGGGCGGAGAACCTGCTCCTCGGGGAGAGTCAGCGGCCGGGGCGGACGGTGAGGTCGTTGACCTCGGCGTCACGCGGCAGGTCGAGCGCCATCAGGATCGTGGTGGCCACCGACTCGGGGTCGATCCAGCGCTCCGCGTCGTACTCCTTGCCCTCCTGCTGGTGCACCTTGGCCTGCATGGGGCTGGCGGTGCGGCCCGGGTAGACGGAGGTGACGCGCACCCCGTTGCCGTGCTCCTCGTGGCGCAGCGAGTCGGCGAGCGCCTTGAGGCCGTGCTTGCTCGCGGCGTACGCGCTCCACCCGGCGTGAGCGGCCAGGCCGGCCCCGGAGTTCACGAACAGGACGTGGCCCTGGGCGACGCGGAGCTGCGGGAGCAGGAGGCGGGTGATCTCGGCCGGGGCGACCAGGTTGGCGTTGAGCTGGAAGTGCCAGGCCTTGGGGGTGAGCTCCCCGACCTCGCCGAGCTCGACGACGCCCGCGATGTGCAGCAGGGTGTCGATCCGCTCGGGCATGGCCTGCTGGCCGAACGCCCAGGACAGCCGGTCGGGGTTGCCGAGGTCGCCGACGAGCGTGCGCGCGCCCGGGTAGCGGTCGGCGAACTCCTTGGCGCGGCCGGCGTCGCGGGCGAGCAGGACGAGGTCGTCGCCGCGTTCCTGGAGGCGGCGGGCGACAGCCGCGCCGATGCCGGATCCGGCGCCGGTGATGAGGTGGGTAGCCATGGGGCGATCCTAGATCCGGGGCTCTCGCCGAGGCCCGGCGGTCTCCTCCGGGTGGGCGAGCGCCGCTCCCGGATCCGGGCCGCTCACTGAAGTCCTGCGGTCTCCTCCAGGTAGGCCAGC
This sequence comes from Streptomyces sp. NPDC058375, assembly GCF_042723425.1. Lineage (NCBI taxonomy): Bacteria > Bacillati > Actinomycetota > Actinomycetes > Kitasatosporales > Streptomycetaceae > Streptomyces > Streptomyces sp. NPDC058375. Next base: position 10,423 of record NZ_JBHXJG010000086.1, read on the forward strand.
GCGCCGACGCCGTCCTTGGCGAAGAAGACCAGGTCGGTCAGGGGCAGGGGCAGGAAGCCCTCGTCCTCCATGCGCTGGAACTGCTGGCGCAGCCCGTCGTAGAAGCCCGCCGTGTTCAGCAGGACGACCGGCTTGGTGTGCTTGCCGTGCTTCTTCAGCTCCAGGATCTCGGTGGCCTCGTCGAGCGTCCCCGTACCGCCGACCATGATCACCACGGCGTCGGCCTTCTCCAGGAGGAGCGCCTTCCGCTCGGCGAGGTCGCGGGCGACGACCATCTCGTCGGCGTTCGTCCGGGCCTTCGCGGCGAGGAAGTCGACCGAGACGCCCACGAGCCGCCCGCCCGCCGCCTGCACACCGTCCGCGACGACCTTCATCAGGCCGCTCTCCGAACCGCCCCAGACCAGCGTGTGCCCGCCTCTGCCCAGCAGCTCGGCGAACTCGCGGGCGGGCACGGTGTAGCGGTCGTCGAGGTCGGCGGCGGAGAGGAAGACGCAGATGTTCATGGGGCAACCGTACGACCCGCCTCGGACACCCCCGCCGGGGGGAAGTTCCGGGGTGAAGTTCGCCGGGCGGGGAAGAAGACGGCCCCGTACACCGCTGAAACAGGCATGACTGCCACCCGAGGACACCGCATCACCGTCGAGCAGGGCACCGAGCATGTCCGGGCCGTGCACGACGGCCAGGTGCTGGCCGAGAGCCGCCGCCCCCTCGTGCTCCGCGAGACCGGCTGTCCGGTCCGCTACTACCTGCCGCCCGAGGACGTCCGCACCGAACTGCTCGCCCCGTCGGACACCTCCACCCACTGCCCGTTCAAGGGAGACGCCTCCTACTGGTCGCTGCCCGGGGCCGCCGATCTCGTCTGGGCCTACCCGGACCCGAAGACCGAAGTCGCCGCGATCAAGGACCACTTCTGCTTCTACGCCACGGAGACGGTGGCCGACTGACGCGCGACCCGCAGGCCCGGGAAGTTTTTTCGGGCGGAGCGATGAGTTTCCCCGGCCGCCCCGGTCTCCTCTCTCATGGACAGGATTCTCTCCACCGACGGCACGCCGATCGCCTGTCGCCGCCAGGGCGAGGGGCCACCGCTGGTGCTGGTCGGCGGGGCGCTCGGCACCGCGGCGACCGACGCACCGCTGGCCGCACTGCTCGCGCCGCGCTTCACGGTGCTCACCTACGACCGCCGGGGCCGGGGCGCGAGCGGTGACGCCGGGCCCTGGTCCGTCGAGCGGGAGATCGAGGATCTGACCGCCGTCGTCGGTGGGGCCGGGGCGGGCGCGTCGGTGTTCGGGATGTCGTCCGGCGGGGCGCTGGCTCTGGAGGCGGCCGCCGCCGGACTCCCGGTCGAGCTGCTCGCCGTATACGAGCCGCCCTACACGCCGGGGGCTTCCGGCCTGCTGTTCAAGGCCCGCTGCACGACCCGGCTGCACCGGCTGCTGGCGGCCGGGGACCGGGGCGGGGCGGTGGAGCTGTTCCTGTCCATGACGGGCGTCGCCGAGGAGACGGCCGCCCGGATGCGGCGCGCCCCGGTGTGGGCGGAGCTGGAGGCGATGGCGCACACGCTGGCGTACGACGACGCGCTGCTGGGCGACGGGGCGATCCCGGGCGAGCGGTTCTCGGCCGTCGCCGCCCGGACCCTGGTGATCTGCGGCGGCTTCAGCAGCGCCCCGGCGCGCGCGGCGACCCGGTCCCTGGCCGACGCCCTGCCGCGCGGCCGGCACCGCACGCTGACGGGCCAGATGCGCGAGGTGGCGCCCCAGGTGCTCGCCCCGGTACTGACGGACTTCTTCGCGAGGGACGTGTACGCGTACGGGCGGGCGTCGTGAGGCGGGTCTCGCGAAACGTGGGCGGTGGCCGAGGCCCGGCGCCCGCCCCGGACACACCGGCCTGACAACCCGTCAACTCTTCGTACTCTCGGGCGGCGGCACGGCGATCAGGCGGGCGAAGCTCTCGGGGCGGCCCCGTTCGCCGATCAGTTCGCCGTCCGCCTCGACCCAGGCGTGCGCGGCGAAGGGCGGTGCCGCCCGGACGCCGACACACCAGGTGGGCCAGACGCCCTGAAGGCGGCAGAGCAGGGTGATGGAGACCGAGCGCGGCAGGCAGGAGCGCAGACCGTTGAGGCTGAGGCTGGCGGCGAGGACGGAGCTGCGGGCGGCATGGGCCTGCGCGCTGCTCGCGGGCGCGGCACCCCGGCTGAGCCGGGTGAGCACGCGGGTCAGCAGGTGGGGCTTGAGCAGGGCCAGCGGCCGGGCCGTGCAGATGGCCAGCCGGGTGAGCAGCCGCAGCCGCAGCGGCCGTCCGGTGCGGTCGCGGCCCAGGGCGACATCGATGCTCACTCCTGGACCACCCCGGCGGAGCGCATGGCCTCGATCAGGGCCCGGACGTCGTCGGCCGCGCGCGCCTCGTCCACGTCGAACTGCTCGGTGACGCTGCGGACGGCGTCGGCGGCGTCGCCGCCGTCCAGCAGGGCCTGGGCGGCGGCGGCAGCGCTGGGGTTCATCTGCCAGTACTGGCCGGTCTTGGTGTCCAGCAGGACCGCACCGTATTCGGTCCGGGTGACGGTGAGATGCGGGCGGTTGCGCAGCTTCATCGCATTCCTTCCTTCCGGCCGAGCACGTCAGGCGACGGCGCGCAGCCATGCTTCGCAGATGATGGTGGAGTCCACGGCGCCGTCCTTGAAGGCGGGCGTGCCGGGTGTCCCGGTGAGCCGGGAGAGGGATTCGGCGTCGACGAGTCCGGCCTTGGCCAGGGTGCTGTCCTCCCACAGCGACCGGATCTCGTCGCGGTGCCGGTAGAGGCCGGCGACCGCGTCGACGGTGCCTTCGAACTTGGTGACCCGGACCCGGCACTCCTCGGGGAGGACGCCGCGTACCGCCTCCTTGAGGACGGGTTTGAACTGCCAGGGGTCGGTCCGGTCCTCGGGGCGCACGGACAGGGCGGCGTCGACGACCGCGTCGTCGAAGTACGGCATCGTGACGGGGACGCCGGCACGGCGCCCGGCCTCGGCGATCGCCGCGCACTCCTGGGTGCCGGTGTAGAGGGCGGACAGCTCCCGGTGGCGGCCCAGGGCCGGCGCGTACGGTTCGGCCCGCGCAGCGGCCTCGCGCAGCCCGGCGGTGACCAGTTCGCGGCACTCGGGGGTGAGCCAGGGCTGGACCACCGGCGGGATGACCCAGGCGAGCTGCGGGGTGCAGAAGCCGAGGTCGCCGGGGGTGTTCACGTCTATGCCGGCTACCGCCCGGCGGTAGGAGCGCCGGTCGGCGAGCTGGCGCAGCACGGGGCGCCAGCGCCATCCGTAGAGCGTGCGGTAGCCGCGGATCCGCTGCCAGGCGAGCAGCGGGCGGCGGGCGATCAGGTCGTGGCAGTAGGCGCCGGTCTGGAAGAAGAGGTGGTCGCCGCCGTGTCCGGTCATGTGCAGCCGGGAGCCGCGCCGGGCCATCAGGGAGATCACCGCGGTGGCCCGGTCCCGGCTCATGGCGACGCCTGCGGGGATGTCGGTGCGGCAGCCTTCGTCGAGGATGCCCCGGTAGAACAGCGGTGTCTGCTCCGCCGTCAGCTCCACGTGCTCGACGTGCGGCCAGTGCGCGGCGGCAAGACGGGCGTAGTGGGCGTCGTCGCTGATCGTCTCGTCGCCGGGGATGCCGCCGACGATCAGTTCGCCCGCGCCGAGCTGACCGGCGGCGAAGGAGCAGAGCGTCGTGGAGTCCAGTCCGCCGGACAGGTCCGCGCTCAGCAGGCCGTCCCGCTCGGTTCGTACGGCGACGGCGGCGGCCAGCGCCTCGCGCACGGCTGCCGCGCCGTCGGCCGCCGGGCGCACCGGGGCGGGCGGGGTGTGCCAGCGGACGTGCCGGGGAGCGGCGCGCCCGGCGGGGACGATCAAGCAGGCGCCGGGCGCCACGTCGGTGACGGCGCGCCACATGGAGCGTGGCGGGAGCTGGGCGGCCAGGGGTTCGGGCAGCCGCATCGCCAGGGCGGTGCGGTCGATCTCGGCGCCGGCGAGGTCGGCCAGCGCGACAGCACGGTCGCCGGCGACGGGGCAGCCGTCGACGACGGTATGGTGCACGCGCCGCATGCCGTAGGCCGTGCCCTGTACGTAGAGGGCGCCACTGACGCTGCCGACCACGTGGAAGCTGCCGGGGAACGCCGCGGACAGGGCCTGAAGCCGTTCGGTGCCGCCTTGCAGCTTCCCGGTCCGGCGGGCGAGTTCGTCCGTCCGTTTCGGCAGCATGCCGATCAGCGCGACGGCGTCCGTGCCGGTCCGGGCGACGGCGATGTCCTCGTCCGCCCATCGGCCGATGATCCAGGGGCGGCCCGACGGGTGGTACAACACCCTCAGGCCGAGGGCCTCCGGCTGGAGGCGACGGGCCACGGCGCCCGCGTCCTCGCGGTCAGGAAGCGCAAAGAAGTGCGGTGCGCCGCGGCTCGTCATCAGGGTTTCCCTCGGGTATCCGTCAGAACCAGCCGCGGCCGGTGCCGTCGTTGCCGATGACGGCCACGAAGCCGGTGACGTCGTGGAAGAAACCGGCGGAAACGAACTCCGGCGTCTCGTAAGCCTTCTTCACCATGGTTCAGTCCTCTCTCTCAGGGCGCGGCCTGGCGGCCGCCGGGCACCATGCTCGCGGCCCCGGTGGGGTGGCCGGGAGGACGATGACCCCTTGGTGCCAGAGGTGGCACGCGCTTGGCAGCAAACGGCACACCGCGCATGATCGGCGGCGGGACTGCCCTGTCGCGCGCCGCCGTGTCCGGTTCGGGGAACGCCCGAGGGCGGCACCCCGTGAAAGGGGTACCGCCCTCGGCACGCGCTGGGCAGCGAAAGGCGCCGCCCCCGGGTCAGCCCGCCGCCACCCGCTCGCGGCGCACGGTCGTCGCGATGGTGGCCGAGCCGACCACGCGCGTGCCGTCGTAGAGGACGACCGCCTGGCCGGGGGCGACACCCCGGACCGGCTCGGTGAAGGTGACGTTCAGCTCGGAGCCGTCCACCAGCTCGGCGGTCACCTCGGTCTCGCCGCCGTGGGCGCGGAGCTGCGCGGTGTACGTCCCCGGGCCGGACGGGGGCGTTCCGCACCAGCGGGGCTTGATCGCGGTCAGGGAGGTCACGTCCAGGGCCTCGACGGGGCCGACCGTGACGGTGTTGTCCACCGGGGAGATGTCCAGCACGTAGCGCGGCTTGCCGTCGGGGGCCGGGTGGCCGATCTTCAGGCCCTTGCGCTGGCCGATGGTGAAGCCGAACGCGCCTTCGTGGGTGCCCAGCTTCGTACCGGACTCGTCGAGGATGTCGCCCTCGGCCGGGCCGCCGAGGCGGTTCGCCAGGAAGCCCTGGGTGTCGCCGTCGGCGATGAAGCAGATGTCGTGGCTGTCGGGCTTCTTGGCGACGGCCAGGCCCCGGCGCTCGGCCTCGGCGCGGATCTCGTCCTTGGTGGTGAGGGTGTCGCCGAGCGGGAACATGGCGTGGGCGAGCTGCTTCTCGTCCAGGACGCCGAGCACATAGCTCTGGTCCTTGGCCATGTCGGATGCGCGGTGCAGCTCACGGCTGCCGTCCTCGGTGAGCACGACGGTGGCGTAGTGGCCGGTGCACACGGCGTCGAAGCCGAGGGCGAGGGCCTTGTCGAGCAGCGCGGCGAACTTGATCTTCTCGTTGCAGCGCAGGCAGGGGTTGGGCGTGCGCCCGGCCTCGTACTCCGCGACGAAGTCCTCGACGACGTCCTCGCGGAAGCGTTCCGCCAGGTCCCAGACGTAGAACGGGATACCGATGACGTCGGCCGCGCGGCGGGCGTCCCGGGAGTCCTCGATGGTGCAACAGCCGCGCGCCCCGGTCCGGAAGGACTGGGGGTTCGCGGACAGGGCGAGGTGGACACCGGTCACGTCGTGGCCCGCCTCGGCGGCGCGGGCGGCGGCGACGGCGGAGTCCACGCCGCCCGACATCGCGGCGAGGACACGCAGGGGGCGCTGGGAAGTCTGAGTCATAGCTCCTCCAGGGTACGGGTCGCCGGGAACCGAACGCTCGCGGATAAGCGTTGACGATCACATGGGGAACAACGGGAGCGGCGGGGCGTCGCGCAAGCCATCGGGTTCGTCGTCGCGGAAGAAGCCCGCCGACGGCGTCAGCCGCCGCGCACTGCTGATCGGCGGGGGCGCGGTGGCGGCCGCCGGCACCGCCGCCGTGCTCGCGCGCGACCAGGTGAAGCGTCTGTGGTGGCAGGTCCCCGGCGTCGAGAAGCCCCGCAAGCCCGGCGAGCTGGACTACGCGGGGGCGACCTGGGTGGCCGCGTCGGAGGCGAACTGGCGGCGTGCGGACCGGCCCGACGACTTCCCCATCGACCGGGTGATCATCCATGTCACCCAGGGCAGCTTCGACAGCGCGGTGAAGGTGTTCCAGGACCCCGCCCACCAGGCCGCCACGCACTACATCGTGGGGCAGGACGGGCGGGTGGTCCAGATGATCCGCGAGCTGGACGTGGCGTACCAGGCGGGCAACCGCGCCTACAACGAGCGCGCGGTCGGCATCGAGCACGAGGGGTTCGTGGACCGGCCGAAGGACCTCACGAAGGCGATGTACGCGTCGTCGGCGCGGCTCACGGCGTCGATCTGCGCGCGGCACGGCATACCCGTCGACCGGGAGCACATCATCGGGCATGTGGAGGTGCCGGGCACCGACCACACCGATCCGGGGCCGCACTGGGACTGGGACCGGTACCTGGAGCTGGTGCGGCGGGCCGCGACGGCGCCGCCGAGCCCCACTCCCTCGCCGAAGGCGTAACGCCTCCGGGTGACGGTCCCCGTCAGCTGAGCCCGGCCGTCCGCGCCCGTTCCACCGCCGGGCCGATCGCCTCGGCGAGCGCCTTGACGTCGTCCTCGGTCGAGGTGTGGCCGAGCGAGAAGCGCAGGGTGCCCCGGGCCAGGTCCGGGTCGGTCCCGGTGGCCAGGAGTACGTGGCTGGGCTGGGCGATCCCGGCGGTGCAGGCGGAGCCGGTGGAGCACTCGATGCCCTGGGCGTCCAGCAGCAGGAGCAGGGAGTCGCCCTCGCAGCCGGGGAAGCTGAAGTGGGCGTTGGCGGGGAGGCGTCCGGCCGGGTCCGGGTCGCCGCCGAGCACCGCGTCCGGCACGGCCAGGCGCACGGCGGCCACGAGCTCGTCGCGCAGGGCGCCCACGCGCCGGGCGAACTGCTCGCGCCGCTCGGCCGCCAGCCGTCCGGCGACCGCGAAGGAGGCGACGGCGGGCACGTCCAGGGTGCCGGAGCGTACGTGCCGCTCCTGGCCGCCGCCGTGCAGGACGGGCACGGGGGTGTGGTCGCGGCCCAGCAGCAGCGCGCCGATGCCGAACGGGCCGCCGATCTTGTGTCCGCTGACCGTCATCGCGGCCAGTCCGGAGCGGGCGAAGTCGACCTCCAGCTGGCCGAAGGCCTGGACCGCGTCGGCATGCATGGGGATCCCGAACTCAGCCGCCACCGCCGCCAGTTCACGTACCGGCATGATCGTGCCGATCTCGTTGTTGGCCCACATCACGGTGATCATCGCGACGTCGTCGGGGTTCCGGAGGATCGCCTCGCGGAGGTCTTCGGGGTGCACCCGGCCATGGCGGTCGACGGGAAGGTAGTCGACGTTCGCGCCTTCGTGCTCGGCGAGCCAGTCGACGGCGTCGAGGACGGCGTGGTGTTCGACGGGGCCGGCCAGGACCCGGGTGCGGCGGGGGTCGGCGTCGCGGCGGGACCAGTAGAGGCCCTTGACGGCGAGGTTGTCTGCCTCCGTGCCGCCGGAGGTGAACACCACCTCGCTGGGGCGGGCGCCGAGGGAGTCGGCGAGGGCTTCTCTGGACTCCTCGACGGTGCGGCGGGCCCGGCGTCCGGCGGCGTGCAGCGAGGACGCGTTGCCGGTGACGGAGAGCTGGGCGGTCATCGCCCCGATCGCTTCGGGAAGCATCGGGGTGGTCGCGGCGTGGTCGAGGTAAGCCATGGTGGGGCCGATTCTACGAGCCCGGGGTGGGGCGCATGCCGGGCGCGTCATGGCCCGGTCCCCGCGCGCGCCCGCTCGGGGTGCGGCGGACCGGCTCGGAGGCCGGTCGGGGCCCCGGTCCGGAGCCCGATCCGGAACGGGGAGAGAGCGGCTCGCGGGGCCACGTCGGGGCGTGCGTCAGCCGCCGATGCTCCAGCTCACCGTGCCGTTGACGGTGACCAGGGCGGCGAACACGGCGAGGTCGGCGACGCCCAGGGCGAGGCCGAGGTGGGCGCGTCCCCGGCGGCGGGTGCGGCGGGCCAGGGCCAGCAGGGCCATCACGATGGCGGTGGGCCCGAGCAGGATGTTGAAGACCAGCAGCCCGACGAGGCCGAGGACGAACGAGGCGACGGCGAGACCGTCCGCCTCGCGGCCCACGGCGCGGGAAGCCTCGGCATCCGCTCCCCTGCCCGTGCCAGCGGCGTCCGTGTCCGCACCAGGGGTGTCCGTGCCAGCTGTGCCCGTGTCAGCGGTGCCCGTGCCCGTATCCGTGCCCGTGCCCGTGTCCGTACGAGCCCCCGGGAAGGCCTTCTCCGTGACGGGAGCGGGGGCGGCGGCTACGGGACCGGCCGCCTCGGTGCCCGTATCGGCGTCGGCGCGGGTGTCGGTCGTGCGGCGGGCGAAGTCGGTGAGGGTCATGGTGCGAGCTCCTTCGGATCGGTCCGGGAAACGGCAGGCTCGGCGGGTGCGGGATTCGTCAGGTCGGCGGGTGCGGCGGATCAGTGGGGGCGGCGCGACGTGCGCTCGCGCACGGCGAAGATCAGCAGCCAGCAGCCGATCACGGTCGCGGCCACCAGGGTCAGCGGCAGCGGGAGGTGGGCGACTGCCCCGAGGACGATTCCCAGCAGGAGCAGCGCGGCGACGAGGACGAGCACGGCGGAACCTCTCTGTGCGACGACGAAGGCCGTTCGGAGTACGAGTGTTCACTGACTTGGAAGTCTAAACCCCGCAGCCCTTCCTCGACTCGGAGAACGGTTGTTTACTGAATGGCATGAGTCACACCGCCGGAATCCGCCAGACCCAGAAGCTCAGGACCCGCCAGACGCTCCTGGACGCGGCGCTCGCCCTCCTGGAGCACCAGAGCCTGAGCAGCCTGGGTCTGCGGGCGGTCACCCGGGCCGCCGGGGTCACCCCCACGGCCTTCTACCGTCACTTCGAGGACACCGCCGCGCTCGGCGTCGCCCTGGTCGAGGAGACCCTGGGCAGCCTGCACGGCCTCATCGGTGCGGTGCTCGCGGAGACGGGCGACAGCGAGGAACGGCTGGACCGCAGCGTTGAGGTGATAGCGCGTCATGTCGGCGCGCAGCCCGCCCACTTCCGGTTCATCGCCCGTGAGCAGCACGGCGGGGTGGGCCCGGTGCGCGAGGCGATCGCCGCCCAACTGCGGCGGTTCGCCGAGGAGGTGGCGTGCGCGCTCGGCCAGGAGCCGGGGTCCGCCGGCTGGAGCGAGGAGGATCTGCTGATGCTCGGCGGCCTCTATGTGGACCACATGGTGATCACCACGTCGACCCTCCTGGAGGCCGGGCCGGCGGGCGAGGCGGAGGTCGTCCGGGTGGCGAGGCGACGGCTACGGCTGGTCACCCTCGGCCGGGCGCACTGGCTGGACGAGGGGTGAGCAGAAGCCGCCCGGAGGCCGGGTCAGTCGCCGTCCGCGTACAGGGCGACGACCTGGGCGGCGACCTCCGCCAGCAGGGTGCGGGCCTCGGGCGGGTCGAGGACCTCCACGGCCGGCCCGAACGCGAGGAGGGACCGCGCCCAGCCGGCCTCCGACACGGCCAGCTCCGCCAGCAGCCACTGCCCCGGCTCCTCCCCCGGCCGGGCCGCGTCCGCCTGCGGCTCCCCGGTCAGCACGCCCGCGTTCAGCCGCCGGAACAGCTCCAGGCGGGGGCGGTGCACCCGGACCCGCAGCCGTACCGCCGAGGGGCGCTGCTCCACCCCGGTGCGCAGCGTCTCCCACACCTGCGCCAACTCCGCCCCGGCGCGCCGCCGTACGGGGTCGCCGGTGGCCTCCGCCGGGTGGATCCGGTCGGCGCGGAAGAGGCGGGGGGCGCCGTCGAGGTCCGCGACCAGGTACCAGACGCCGGCCTTCACGACGAGGCCGTACGGGTCGACGGTGTAGTCGCACGGGGCGTCCGCGCCGCTGTGCCGGTAGCGCAGGCGCAGCCGCACGTCCGCGAGGACGGCCTCGTGGAGTTCGGCGACGTCTACGGCCGCCCGGGGGCCGATCGTCCAGCGGGCCGGGTCGACGAGGATGCGGCGGCTGGTCTGCTCGGCGGCCGGGCGGTGCGGGGCGGGCAGGGCGGCCATGACCTTGCGCAGGGCGGAGCCGAGCGCGGCGTCCAGGCCGAGGGCGGCGTGCGCGTCGTCGGCGGTGAACACGAACAGGGCGCGGGCCTCGTCGGCGGTGAGGCCGGTGACGTCGGTGCGGAAGCCGGGGAGCAGGGCGATGCCGCCGTACCGGCCGCGTTCGGCGTAGACGGGGACGCCGGCGGCGGAGAGCGCCTCGACGTCCCGGTAGATGGTGCGTACGGAGACGTCGAGGCGCTCGGCCAGCTCGGTGGCGGGGACCGTGCCCCGGGTCTGGAGCAGGAGGAGGACGGAGAGCAGCCGGTCGGATTTCACCGGTCCATGATGGCCGGAGGCCCGGGTGGATCTCCGGCCCCTGTCGCGGCTACTTGCTGCGCGGGGCCTTGGCGAGCTGGCGGGACTGGGCGACCAGGCGGTCGGCGCTGTCCCAGACCTCGGCGTCCTCCTCCAGGAAGCCGCCCGCGAGGTTGCGGGTGGTGATGGCGACGCGCAACGGGCCCGGGGCGGGGCGGCAGCGGATGTGGGTGGTGAGCTCGACCGTGGGGGTCCAGCCGGTGAGGCCCAGCTCGAACGAGGTCGGCGGCAGGGCGTCCACGGTGAGCAGCAGCGACAGCGCGTCGGGGTCGCGGCCGTCCGCGAGGCCGAACCAGCCGCGCATCTCGCCCTTGCCGGACGGCGCGCCGACCGCCCAGCCGACCGTCGCCGGGTCGAGCTTGATGTCGAGGCGGTCGGTGATGGCGGAGCTGCCGGGGATCCTGGGCGCGCCGTCGCTCGGGCCGAGGCAGCGGTCCCGGTCGGGCATGACGGGCGGCAGGGCGGTGGTGCGTACGTCGTCGGGGAGAGCGTCCAGGTCGCCGTAGGTGGCGAGGACCCGGATGCGCTCGATCTCGCTGCCGTCCTCCGCGTACTGGAAGAGGGAGGCCTGGCCGGTGGAGAGGGTGCGGCCGGTGCGGACGGTCTGGGTCCGGATCACCGCGGGGCCGGGGACGGAGGCGGTGAGGTAGTGCGCGGAGACGGAGAACGGGTCGGGGTGCGGCAGGGCCCCGCCCAGCGCGCGGCCGAGGAGGGCCAGCAGGTAGCCGCCGTTGACGGCGTGGATGATGGTCCAGCCCGCGGAGAGCTCGGCGTCGTAGACGCCTTCCTCGCGCCGGGTGACCGCGGTGTCCCGGTCGAACTCGCTGTCGCCGATGGTCGCCCGGGCGGTCTGAGCCGCCCCGGTCACTGCCTCAGTCGCTGCCTGTGCCATGGCATGCACCGTACACCGATTGCATTACTGAGCGGTAGCTTTTCGGTTGCGCGAAGGCGGCGTCAGGTCGCCGCCGAGCCCTCCTCGGCCCGCGCCGACGAGCGGTTGTACGCGCGCGGCGCCCGCCAGTGGAAACGCAGCGCCAGCAGTCGCAGGACGAACGCGGCGATCACCGCCAGGCCGCTGGTCAGCGCGTTGAGGGTGTCGAAGCGGATGCACACGACCACCATGGTCGCGCCGACGATCGCGGGCACCGCGTACAGGTCACGGTCCCAGCGCAGCAGCGAGGGGACCTCGTTGGCCAGCACGTCGCGCAGCACACCGCCGCCGACCGCGGTGGCCAGGCCCAGCGCGGCGGACGCGGTGAGCCCGAGGCCGTACTCGTACGCCTTGACCGTGCCGGTCACACAGAACAGCCCGAGCCCCGCCGCGTCGAAGACGTTGACGCCGACCTGGATGCGCTCCACGTGCGGGTGGAGGAAGAAGACCAGGACGGCGGCGAACAGCGGGGTGATGAAGTAGCCGAGGTCGGTGAAGGCCGCGGGCGGGATCGCACCGATCATGACGTCGCGGAACAGCCCTCCGCCCAGCGCTGTCACCTCCGCGAGGACCGCGATGCCGAAGACATCGAAGTTCTTGCGGACGGCGAGCAGGGCGCCCGAGATCGCGAAGACGAAGATCCCCACGAGGTCGAGCGCATGCTGGACGGAGGGCGTGAACAGTTCGGTGAGCACCGGGCAATTGTGCCGGTCCTAGGCCTTGGGGCTGTCCTCCGCCCGGTCGGCCTTCGCCGCGTCGGCCTGAGCCGGTACGGTCGCGGGCTCCTCCTTGCCCGGAGCCTCCTCCTTCTCCGGAGCCTCCTCCTTCTCCGGAGCTTTCTCCTTCTCCGGAGCGGCGGCCTCGGGCTCGGCGTCGGTCTCGCCCTCCGAGACCTCCACCGCTTCGGCCGCCACCGTCTCCGTGCCGATGACCGCCTCGATGCCGGTCGCCAGGGTCTGCTTCACCGTCCCGGCCTCGATCTCGGCCGTGAAGTGGCAGGCCACCTTGTGCCCGTCGCCGGTGTCCAGCAGCGGCGGGCGCTCGGTGGCGCACTTGGTCTCCTGCACCCACGGGCAGCGGGTGTGGAAGCGGCAGCCGGCCGGCGGGTTCGCCGGGGAGGGCAGGTCGCCGTGGAGCAGGATCCGCTCGCGGCGGTCCTCGACCTCGGGGTCCGGCACCGGGACCGCCGACATCAGCGCCTTGGTGTACGGGTGCCGGGGCCCCGCGTACAGCGCGTCGCTCGGGGCCTCCTCGACGAGCCCGCCGAGGTACATCACCCCGATGACGTCCGAAATGTGCCGGACGACCGCGAGGTCGTGCGCGATCACCAGATAGGTCAGGCCGAGGGACTCCTGGAGCTCCTCCAGCAGGTTGATGACCTGCGCCTGGACCGAGACGTCGAGCGCGGAGACCGGCTCGTCGCAGATGATCACGTCCGGCTCCAGGACCAGCGCGCGGGCGATGCCGATGCGCTGGCGCTGGCCGCCGGAGAACTCGTGCGGGTAGCGGGACATCGCGTTGGACGGCAGGCCGACCTTGGCGAGGATGTCCTTGATCTTCTCCCGGCGCTCCGCCTGGTCCTTGCCGATGCCGTGGGCGGCCATGCCCTCGGACAGGATCGACTCGATGTTCTGCCGGGGGTTGAGGCTGCCCAGGGGGTCCTGGAAGACCATCTGGAGGCGGCGGCGGAAGGCCCGCATCTCCTCGGACGGCAGCTTCGCCAGGTCGGTGCCGTCGAAGACGACCCCGCCGTCGGTGATGTCGTTCAGCCGCAGGACCGCACGGCCGAGCGTCGTCTTGCCGCAGCCCGACTCGCCGACCAGGCCGTACGTCTGGCCGGCCTCGATGGACAGCGAGACGCCGTCGACCGCGTAGACGTGGCCCACCGTACGGTCGAAGAAGAGGCCCTTCTTGACCGGGAAGTGGACTTTGACGCCGTCCAGTTCGAGAAGGCTCATGCCGGGACCTCCGCTGTGGGCAGGACCGGGTTGACGCAGCGCACCTGGTGTCCGGCCGTGCGTGGTTCGGTCAGTTCGGGGGTGCCGGTGAGGCACTCCATCGTGTAGTGGTCGCACCGGGGTGCGAACGCGCAGCCGTCGGCCCAGGCGATCTTGTCGTTGATGGAGCCGCGGATCGGGTTGAGCGGCTCGCCGCGCGGTGCGTCCAGGCGCGGGATGGAGCCGAGCAGCCCGTGCGCGTACGGGTGGGTGGGGTGGGCGAACAGCTCGCGGCGGCCCGCCGATTCCACCGCCCGGCCGGCGTAGAGGACGTTGACCTCGTCGCAGAGGCCGGCGACGACACCGAGGTCGTGGGTGATCATCAGCAGGGCGGTGCCCTCCTGGTCGACCAGCTCCTTCAGGAGCTCCAGGATCTGCGCCTGGATGGTCACATCGAGTGCCGTCGTCGGCTCGTCGGCGATCAGCAGCCGGGGCGCGCAGGCCACCGCCATGGCGATCAGCGCCCGCTGGCGCATACCGCCGGAGAGCTGGTGCGGGTACTCCTTCAGCCGCCGGTCCGGGTCGGGGATGCCGACCCGGTCGAGCAGCGAGGCCGCTTCCTTGCGGGCCTTCTCGCCCTTCAGCCCGCGGTGGCGCTGGAGGATCTCGGTGACCTGGATCCCGATGGGGACGACCGGGTTCAGCGAGGAGAGCGGGTCCTGGAAGATCATCGCGAGCTGGCTGCCGCGCAGGTCGCGGAGCTTGCGCTCGTTCATGGTCAGCAGGTTCTGGCCGTCGAACTCGGCACGGCCGCCGATCCTCGCGCCCTTGCGGGGCAGCAGGCCCATCAGGGCGAGCGAGGTGACGGACTTGCCGCAGCCCGACTCGCCGACCAGGCCCACGACCTGGCCCTGGTCGACCTCGAAGGAGACGCCGTCCACGGCCGTGGCGTCCTTGCGGCCACGGGCGGTGAAGGTGACGCTGAGTTCCTCAACGGAGAGCAGTGACATGGGACTTCAGCCTCGCAACTTCGGGTCGAGGGCTTCGCGCATGGCCTCGCCGAGCAGGGTGAAGCCGAGGGCGGTGATGATGATCCCGATGGCCGGGTAGGCGGCCATCATCGGCTCGTTGTCGAAGAAGCGCTGCGCCTGGGAGAGCATCACGCCCCACTCGGGAACGGCCGGGTCGGGGTTGCCGAGGCCCAGGTAGGACAGGGCCGCGGCCTCGATGATCGCGGTGGCCAGGCTCAGCGTCGCCTGGACGATGACGGGGCTCAGCGAGTTCGGCAGGATCTGCGTGAGCACGATCCGCTTGCGCCGGATGCCGACCGCCTTCGCGGCGAGCACGTAGTCCGCGCCGCCCTGCACCAGCATCGAACCGCGCAGCAGGCGGGCGAAGATGGGGATCTGGACGACACCCACGGCGATCATCACGGTGGTCAGCGACTGTCCGAGCACCGCGGCGATGGAGACCGCGAGCAGCAGCGAGGGCAGCGACAGCATGATGTCGGTGATGCGCATGATCACGGTGTCGACGCGCTGCCCGGCCTTGCCGCCGAGGGTGGCGGCGGCTCCGGAGAGCACACCGACGAGCGCGCCGACGATCAGGCCGATGAGCATGGAGACCACACCGACGAGCAGCGTCTGCCGGGCTCCGACGAGCCAGCGGGAGAACATGTCGCGGCCCAGGTGGTCCAGGCCGAACCAGTTCTCGCCGCGCATGCCGACGAACTTGCCCTGGTTGGGGAAGACTTCGCTGCGCCAGTTCTGCGCGGTGGCGCCGTGCGGGGCCACCATCGGCCCGACGATGGCGATGAGGACGAACGCGCCGATGATGACCGCGCCGATGATCGCCATCTTGCTGGAGCGCATCCGGCGGAACGCCTCGCGCCACAGGCTGGTGCCCGTGACGGCCTCGGAGCTCTGGGTCAGCTCGGCGAGACGGTCGATCTTGTCTGCTTTGTTGGTCAGGATCGTCACGTCAGTGCACCCGCACTCTGGGGTCGATGATGCTGTACGCGAGGTCGACCAGCAGGTTGATCAGCACGTACACCATCGCGATGAAGAGGATGAACCCGACGAGGACCGGGTAGTCGCGGCCGTCGATCGCGGTACGGATGAAGGAGCCGAGGCCGCCGAAGTCGAAGACGGATTCGGTGAGCACCGCACCGGAGAGCAGGCTGCCGGTCAGCAGGCCGACCGCGGTGATCACGGGCAGCAGCGCGTTGCGCAGCACGTGGCGTCCGCGCACGGTCTTCTTGTCGAGGCCCTTGGACTCGGCGGTGCGGATGTAGTCCTCGCCGAGCACCTCCAGGACGCTGGCGCGGGTCATCCGGACGATGACGGCGAGCGGGATCGAGGCCAGCGCGACGGCGGGCAGGATCAAGTGCATGATCGCGTTCCAGCTCGCGTCGAACTCGCCGGTCAACAGGCCGTCCAGGACGGCGAATCCGGTGACGTCGGTGGCGTTGATGCCGGAGTCGAGCCGCCCCTGGCTCGGGAACCACTGCAGCTGTACGGAGAAGATCCCGCGCAGCAGCACGGCCAGGAAGAAGACCGGGATGCAGATGCCGAGCAGCGATCCGGAGACGGAGGCGACGTCCAGCCAGCCGCCGCGGTGCTTGGCCGCGAGGTAACCCATCGGGATGCCGACGACGACGGCGATCAGGATCGCCGCGAGGCTCAGCTCCACGGTGGCGGGGAAGGCGCGGGTGAATTCGTCCCACACCGGCTGTCCGGTCTGGGTGGAGGTTCCGAGGTCGAGCTCGAAGATGCGCTTGAGGAAGCGCCAGTACTGGACGTGCACCGGCTCGTCGAGCCCGAGTGCGCGGTTGATTCTCGCCACTTCGGCTTCGGTGGCCCGCTCGCCCAGGATCGCTGTGGCGGGTCCGCCGGGCAGTCGGTTCAGCCAGAGGAACAGCAGGACCGACAGGCCGAGCAGGGTGGGAATGAGCTGGAGAAGTCTTCTTACGACGAGTCGCAGCACCCCGCATGCCCCTTTCTCACGTGCGTCGATGCGGGTCCGCCCGGCC
>NZ_JBHXJG010000087.1:0-26898 GCF_042723425.1 Streptomyces sp. NPDC058375
GCCTCACGGCCTCACTGGCCGAGCAGACCGTTGCCGCCGGGCCGTTCGCCCGGCCGGCCGTCGTCCTCCCCGGGCTGGGGCGGCAACTCCGGGGTCGTGGGGGGCGTGGTGGCCGGCGGGCTGATGGTCGGCGGGGCGGGTGTGGTCGGGGTCTCGCTGGGCGGCGTCTCGCTCGGCGTCCCGGAGGGCGTGTCGGAGGGGGTGGGCTCCTCGGACTCGGTGGGCTCCTCGGAGGGCGTGTCCGACGGGGTCGGCGGGGCGGGCACCTCGCCGCGCTCCACGTCCTGGAGGTCGAACGTCTTGTCGGAGCCGCCGCCGAGGGCGCCGAGGGTGTAGTCGGCCCAGATGCGGGCGGGGAAGCCGCCGCCGTTGGCGCGGCCGGAGTTGGCCGTACCGGTGAGGGAGACCTGCTTGCGGCCGCCGTCGCCCTCGCCGAAGAGGGCCACGACCGTGGTCAGTTCCGGGGTGTACCCGGCGAACCAGGCGGACTTGTTGTCCTCGGAGGTGCCGGTCTTGCCCGCCGCGTCGTAGGCGGAGGTGTTGGCCGCGCTGCCGGACCCGGCGTCGACGACCCCGGTGAGCGCCTTGGTCACGGTGTCGGCGGAGGCGCGGCTGATGGCCTGTTCCCGCTTGGGCTTCTCGGCGTTGACCGTGCGGTCTCGGTGCTCGGCGGACTGCACGATGTGCGGGGTGACCTTCTGGCCGTGGTTGTCGAGCGTGGCGTACGCGCCCGCCATGTCCCAGGTCGAGGCGTTCATGGTGCCGAGCGAGACGGCGGGGCGCTCGGGGAAGTTCTTGTCCGGTACGCCGAGGTCGAGCGCGGTCGCCTTCGCGGCGGCGGGCGTGACGTCGACGATCATCTGCGCGAAGACGGAGTTGACCGAGCTGTTCATCGCCTTCTGGACGGAGATCGGGCCGTAGCTGCGGTCGTCCTCGTTCTGCGGCTTGAACGGGGTGTCGCTGCCGACGACGGGCCGCTTGCTGGTGCCGTCGTAGATCGTGTTGAGCCCGATCAGGCTGCCGTCCTGGGTCGTCGACTCGTTCTCCAGCGCGGAGGCGAGCACCAGCGGCTTGAAGGTGGAGGCCGGCTGGTAGTCCTGCCGGGTGGCGTTGTTGATGTAGTGCTTGACGTAGTCCTCGCCGCCGTACATGGCGACGACCTTGCCGGTCTTCGGGTCGACGGAGGTGGCACCCGCCTGGACGCCCGCGTCGACCTTGCTGCCCTCGCGGTCGAGCTTGGACTCCAGCTGGTCGTCCACCGACTTCTCCAGCGCCTTCTGGCGCTTCTTGTCGACGGTGAGGGTGAAGGTCCAGCCGCCCGCGTCGCGGTCCTGCTCGGTGACGCCCTGCTTCTCCAGCTCCTTGTTGGCGGCCTCGACGAGGTATCCCGCCTGGCCCTCCATGCCCTGGGCGGGCTTGGGCTTCTCAGGTACGGGGAACTTGAGGCCGGCCTTCTCGGACTCGGTCAGCCACTTCATCTCGACCATGTTGCGCAGGGTGTAGGCCCAGCGCTCCTTGACCAGCTTCTTGCCGGTGTCGGTGGCGGAGTTCCAGTCGTACTGACTGGGGGCCTGAAGGACGGAGGCGAGGTAGGCGCCCTGGGAGACGTTCAGGTCCTTGGCGTCGATGCCGTAGTACGCCTGGGCGGCGGCCTGGATGCCGCTCGCGCCACGCCCGTAGTAGGCGGTGTTGATGTAACCGGCGAGGATCTCGTCCTTGGACTTCTGCTGGTCGATCTTGAGCGAGATCACCAGCTCCTTGAGCTTGCGGCTCACGGTGGGGTCCTGCGTCAGGTAGAAGTTCTTCACGTACTGCTGGGTGATGGTCGAGCCACCCTGCTTGCCCTTGCCGCCGACGGTGTTGAGGAGGGCGCGGGTGGTGCCCTTCAGGTCGACGCCCTGGTCCTTGTAGAAGGTCTTGTTCTCGGCGGCGACGAAGGCGTGCTGGACCTTCTCCGGCACCTCGTCCAGGTCGACGATCTGGCGGTTGACGCCCTTGCCGGTCCGGGCGAGGACCGTGCCGTCGCTGTACTGGTAGACGTTGCTCTGCCGCTCCGCCTGGGCGTTGGCGGCGGGGACGTCGACGTACAGATAGAGCGCGCCGAACGCGCCCATGCCCAGCAGGACGATCCCGAAGAACGTGCCCAGCAGCTTCTTCCACGTGAAGAGTCTGCGTATGCCGCCGCTCTTCGGGGCCCGGCGCGCGTCCTGCGCCTGGGCTCGTCGCGCATCCGCTCGACCCATTGGTGTGTTGCTCCCGCTTCTCTGCTCGACCGGTTCGCTCGGTTTCCTCTAGTTCGCTCAGACCTGCCAGCTAACACCGACGGCAGGGACAAAAGACAAGTGATCCGGCCTTTTACGGACGTGAGAATCAGCACCCGTTCCCCAGGAACCGACTCCCCAGGGGTGGACAAGGTTGCGAGAACCGATAATGTGTAATCACATTGCTAGCGCGGTGCGATACCGCGTGGAACGGGGGATCCCATGACCGCACAGCACGAGAACCGCCACCCGGACGCCCCGGCGGCGGATCTCTCCGTCGACGCTCCCGACATGCCCGCACCCCAGGTCAGGGAGGTCGTGGCGCACGCCATCCCGGGCGGCATCGGGCTGCTCCTGACCGTCGTCGGGGTGATCGCGGGAATCGGTCTCGTCATCGGCGGCGCCGTTCTCAACGGAAGCGGAGCCGGCGCCGTCGGGGTCACGTTCCTCATCCTCGGAGTGCTCCTCGGGTTCACCTCGTTCTTCTGCATGAGCGGTGTGAAGATGGTCGCTCCGGGCGAGGCCCGGGTGATCCAGCTCTTCGGCCGGTACGTCGGCACCATCCGCGCCGACGGGCTCCGCTGGATCAATCCGCTGACCTCCAGCCAGAAGATCTCCACCCGCGTCCGCAACCACGAGACCGCCGTCCTCAAGGTCAACGACGCCTACGGCAACCCCATCGAGCTGGCCGCGATCGTCGTCTGGAAGGTCGAGGACACCGCGCAGGCGCTCTTCGAGGTCGACGACTTCCTGGAGTTCGTCGCCACCCAGACCGAGGCGGCCGTCCGGCACATCGCCATCGAGTACCCCTACGACGCCCACGAGGAGGACGGCCTCTCGCTGCGCGGCAACGCCGAGGAGATCACCGAGAAGCTGGCCGCCGAGCTGACCGCCCGGGTGCAGGCCGCGGGCGTCCTGATCATCGAGTCCCGCTTCAGCCACCTCGCGTACGCCCCGGAGATCGCCTCCGCCATGCTCCAGCGCCAGCAGGCCGGCGCGGTCGTCGCGGCCCGCCAGCAGATCGTCGAGGGCGCGGTGGGCATGGTCGAGATGGCCCTGACCCGGATCGCCGAGCAGGACATCGTGGAGCTGGACTCCGAGCGGAAGGCCGCCATGGTGAGCAATCTGATGGTGGTGCTGTGCGGTGACCGCAGCGCCCAGCCGGTCCTCAACACGGGCACCCTCTACCAGTGACCGACCGGACGCCTCCCCGGCGGACGCCGGCGCCCCGGTCGCAGCAGCGCAAGCAGATGCTGCTGCGACTGGACCCCGCGGTGCACGACGCACTCGCCCGCTGGGCCTCCGACGAACTGCGCAGCGCCAACGCGCAGATCGAGTTCCTGCTGCGGCGGGCGCTCGCCGAGGCGGGCCGGCTGCCCGGGGCGGCACGGCCGATCGCCCGGCGGGGACGGCCGCCGAAACAGCCACCGGAGGGGTCCGAGACCCCGCCCGGACCGGGCACCCAGAACACCCCGTAGCCCCGCCACCCCGGCCCGATCCACGGGCCGGGGTCGCTTTTCGGACGCGTATACATCGAGGGTATACACCCCGTGTAGAGTGCTCCTCATGTCTATCGGTCACACCCTCCTCGGGCTCCTGGAGTCCGGCCCCCGGCACGGCTACGACCTGAAGCGGACCTTCGACGAGAAGTTCGGCCAGGACCGCCCGCTGCACTACGGCCAGGTCTACTCGACGATGTCCCGGCTCCTGAAGAACGGACTCGTCGAGGTCGACGGCGTCGAGAGCGAGGGAGGACCGGAGCGCAAGCGGTACGCCATCACCGACGCCGGGATCACCGATGTCACGCAGTGGCTGGCACAGCCCGAGAAGCCGGAGCCCTACCTCCAGTCGACGCTCTACACCAAGGTCGTCCTCGCGCTGCTGACCGACCGCAGCGCAGCCGGTCTGCTGGACACCCAGCGCTCGGCGCACCTGCGGATGATGCGCGTCCTCACCGACCGCAAGCGCAAGGGCGACCTCGCCGACCAGCTCATCTGCGACCACGCCCTGTTCCACCTCGAAGCCGATCTGCGCTGGCTGGAACTGACCGCCGCCCGTCTCGACCAGCTCGCCAAGGTGGTGGCTCCGTGATTCCCGAAGGCTCCCTGCTCGCCGCGCGCGATCTGCGCAAGACCTATGGTTCGACGCCCGCCCTGGACGGCGCGTCATTCTCCGTGCACCCCGGCGAGGTCGTCGCCGTGATGGGCCCCTCCGGCTCCGGCAAGTCGACCCTGCTGCACTGCCTGGCCGGGATCATCACGCCCGACTCCGGCACCATCACCTACGCCGGCCGCGAGCTGTCCGCGATGTCGGACGCCGGGCGCAGCGCCCTGCGGCGCAGCGACTTCGGCTTCGTGTTCCAGTTCGGCCAGCTCGTCCCGGAGCTGACCTGCGTGGAGAACGTGGCCCTGCCGCTGCGGCTGAACGGGGTGCGGCGCAAGGCCGCCGAGCGCACCGCCCTGGAGTGGATGGAGCGCCTGGAGGTCGACGACCTCGGGGCCAAGCGCCCCGGCGAGGTCTCCGGCGGACAGGGCCAGCGGGTCGCCGTGGCCCGCGCCCTGGCCGCCTCACCGAAGGTGATCTTCGCGGACGAGCCGACCGGCGCGCTGGACTCCCTCAACGGGGAGCGGGTGATGGAGCTGCTCACCGAGGCCGCCCGCTCCGCAGGCGTCGCCGTGGTCCTGGTGACGCACGAGGCCCGGGTCGCCGCCTACTCCGACCGTGACGTCACCGTGCGCGACGGCCGGGCCCGCGACCTGGAGCACGCCGTATGACCCTGCTCGACGAGCAGCGTGCCGTGGCTCCCCCGCCGCCGCGCCCGGCACCGCCCTCCCGGGGCGCGGCGACGCTCCGCGATCTCGGCCTCGGCATCCGGTTCGCCGCCGCCGGGGGCCGCGAGGGCTGGATCCGTACGCTGCTGACCGCCGTCGGCGTCGGCCTCGGCGTCGCACTGCTGCTGCTCGCCTCCTCCGTACCGCACCTGCTGGACGAACGGAGCGCGCGCGAGCAGGCCCGCGGCGAGACGCGGATCTCCGACTCACCCGACGCCAATGCCGCCCAGACGGACACCTCGGTGGTGCGGATCAACGCCACCTCCGAGTACCGCGACCGGACCGTCGCGGGGTATCTGATGCGCCCGGACGGTTCACGTCCCGTCCTGCCGCCGGGAGTCGGCCGCTTCCCCGGGGCGGGCACGATGGTGGTCTCCCCCGCACTGAAGGAGCTGCTCACCTCCCCGGGCAACGAGCTGCTGCGCGAGCGGCTGCCGTACGAGATCACCGGCACGATCGGGGACGCCGGGCTGCGCTCCCCGGGTGAACTCCTCTACTACGCGGGCAGCGACACCCTGACGACCGCCAAGGGCGGCCACCGCATCGCCGGGTACGGCGGCGAGCGCGCGGCCGACCCGCTGCCGCCGCTGCTGATCGTGCTCACCGTCATGGTCTGCGTCGTCCTGCTGGTGCCGGTCGCGATCTTCATCGCCACCGCCGTGCGCTTCGGCGGCGACCGCCGCGACCGCCGGCTGGCCGCGCTGCGCCTGGTCGGCGCGGACATCCGGACGACCCGGCGGATCGCCGCCGGGGAGGCCCTGTTCGGCGCGCTGCTCGGGCTGCTGATCGGTCTGGCGTTCTTCCTGACGGGCCGGGAGTTCGTCGGCGCGGTGGAGATCTGGGACGTCAGCGCCTTCCCCGCCGACCTGGTCCCGGACCCGCTGCTGGGTCTGCTGATCGTGGTGGCGGTGCCGCTGACCGCCGTCCTCGTCACCCTGGTCGCGATGCGGTCCGTGGTGATCGAGCCGCTCGGCGTCGTCCGCCGGGGGCGCGAGCGGGGACGCCGGCTCTGGTGGCGGCTGCTGATGCCCGCCGCCGGTCTCGCGGTGCTCGCCCTCACGGGCCGCACCAACGGGTACGAGCCGGTGAACCCCTTCGCCATCGCCTCGGGCGCGGTGCTGGTGCTGGTGCTGGTCGGCCTCGCGCTGCTGCTGCCCTGGCTGGTCGAGGCCTGTGTGAACCGGCTGCGCGGCGGCCCGGTGCCCTGGCAGCTCGCCACCCGCCGGCTCCAGTTGAGCAGCGGGGCCGCGTCCCGCGCGGTCAGTGGGGTGACGGTCGCGGTGGCGGGGGCGATCGCCCTCCAGATGCTGTTCGCCGCGATGAACGCCGACTTCCACCGGGTGACCGGTCAGGACCCCTCGCGGGCCCAGTTCGCCGCGTACTCCGAGGACGTCACGGGCGAAGCCGCCACGTCCGCCATCGAGCAGTTCCGCGCCACACAGGGCGTCGAGCTGGTCATCGGCTCGGTGGAGGCGTACGCGACCAAGCCGGGGAGGTACGCGGAGGACGACATCCAGCCCACCACCTCGCTGACCGTGGGCACCTGCGCGACCCTGCGCGAACTGGCCCGGATCGACACCTGCGAGGACGGCGACGCCTTCGTCGTACACCCCCCGGAGGATGCCGGGGGTCAGGCCGACTGGGTGGACCGGACCGCGCGCAAGGGGAAGACCGTCCTGATCGGCGAGGGGATGGGCCGCAAGCCGTACCGCTGGACACTCCCCGCCGACACCCCGACCGTGCCCGGGCGCAAGGACCCGACGGGCGAGGTCCACTGGGGGATCATGGCGACCACCGGCGCACTGGACGCGGGCAAGCTGCCCGGCGCCACGATCGTCGCGCAGATCCGGGTCGACGAGAGCGTCCCGGACGTCGCCGAACACGTACGCAACACGGCGGTCAGGATCGATCCCGGGATGCGCTTCGTCGAGCTGAACTCGGTGGCGCGCGACCGTCAGTACGACAGCGTGCAGACCGGCCTCCAGGTCGGGGCGACCGTGGTACTGCTGTTGATCGCCGCCTCGATGCTGGTCTCCCAGGTGGAGCAGTTGCGCGAGCGCAGGCGGCTGCTGTCGGTGCTCGTCGCCTTCGGCACCCGGCGCTCCACACTGGGCTGGTCGGTGCTGTGGCAGACCGCCGTACCGGTGGCACTCGGTCTGATGCTCGCGGTCGCGGGCGGCCTGGGGCTCGGCGGGACGCTCGCCTGGATGATCGGCAAGTCGGTGGCCGACTGGTGGCTGTTCTGGCCGATGGTGGGCGCCGGGGGCGCGCTGATCGCCCTGGTGACCCTTCTGTCGCTGCCGCCGCTGTGGCGGATGATGCGCCCGGAGGGACTGCGCACCGAGTGACACCCGCCTGAGTGGCGTACGGCCGGGGCTCCTGGGAACGGGGCCCCGGCCGTGTACGTCTCACTCCTGGTCGGGGTGGTCCACCACCCGCACCGGCAGCGGCCGCATCGCCTCGCGCAGGGCGGCGGCGAACTCCTCGAACTCGCCGCCCCGCGCCGACCCGGTCCGCATCGCCAGCGCGACCCTCCGGGTGGGCGCCGGGTCCGCGAAGTACCCGGTGGCCAGCGCGTCGTTGCGGCCGGTCTCCACCGTCACCGCGGTGCGCGGCAGCAGTGTCACGCCGAGTCCGCCGGCGACCAGCTGAACCAGGGTGGAGAGCCCGGCGGCGGTCGTGGTGACGGGCGCACCCTGGGTGCGGCCGGCCTCGCGGCAGATGTCCAGGGCCTGGTCGCGCAGGCAGTGCCCCTCGTCCAGGAGCAGCAGCGGCAGCTCGCGCAGCGCGTCGCGGGGGATGTCGGAGCGGCCGCCGAGCCAGTGGTCCTGCTCCATGACGAGCACGAAGTCCTCGTCGAAGAGCGGGATCTCGGTGACGCCCGGCACCCCGAGCGGCACGGCGAGCAGCAGCAGGTCCAGCCGCCCGGCGGCGAGCCCTTCGAGCAGCGAGGAGGTCTGCTCCTCGTGGACCTGGAGGTCGAGGTCCGGGTAGCGCTCGTGGACGAGGCGGAGCACGGCGGGCAGGAGGTACGGGGCGACGGTCGGGATCACGCCGAGCCGGAGGACCCCGGTGAACGGGGCCCGGACCGCCTCCGCCTCCTCCATCAGCGCGGCGACGGCGTCCAGCACCGCCCCGGCCCGGACCGCGAGCCGCTCCCCCGCGGGCGAGAGCAGCACCTTGCGCGTCGTACGCTCGATGAGCTGGACACCCAGTGCCTCCTCCAGGGTGGAGACGGCTCCGGAGAGTGCGGGCTGACTCATCCCGATTGCTGCCGCCGCGTCCCGGAAGTGCAGATGCTCCGCCACGGCCGCGAAGGCGCGCAGCTGCGACAGGCTGGGTTGTCTCCCGGGCGACTTACCGGACTGCTTGGGACGTAGGGCCTGATTTACCTGCACCACTGATAGGCACCTCCGATCATCTCGACCGAGTGTAGCTATTTCCGTGATCAATGCACTCTGTGCCAAGGTGGAGCCCGTCCAACCCTCAGGAAGACCCCCAAAAGGGGAATTCCAGACGTTGCAAGGAGAGCGCGTGCTCACTGTCGGTGACAAGTTCCCCGAGTTCGACCTGACTGCCTGTGTCTCGCTGGAGAGCGGCCAGGAGTTCGAGCAGATCAACCACAAGACCTACGAGGGCAAGTGGAAGATCGTCTTCGCGTGGCCGAAGGACTTCACCTTCGTGTGCCCGACGGAGATCGCCGCCTTCGGCAAGCTGAACGAGGAGTTCGCCGACCGCGACGCCCAGGTCCTCGGCTTCTCCGGTGACTCCGAGTTCGTGCACCACGCCTGGCGCAAGGACCACCCGGACCTGACCGACCTGCCCTTCCCGATGCTGGCCGACTCGAAGCACGAGCTCATGCGTGACCTCGGCATCGAGGGCGAGGACGGCTTCGCCCAGCGCGCCGTCTTCATCGTCGACCAGAACAACGAGATCCAGTTCACGATGGTGACCGCCGGTTCCGTGGGCCGTAACCCCAAGGAGGTCCTGCGGGTCCTCGACGCCCTGCAGACCGACGAGCTGTGCCCGTGCAACTGGACCAAGGGCGAGAACACCCTCGACCCGGTCGCGCTCCTCTCGGGCGAGTGAGCTGATACCGACATGGCACTCGACGAACTGAAGTCCGCCGTACCGGACTTCGCCAAGGACCTGAAGCTGAACCTCGGTTCGGTCATCGGCAACAGCGACCTCCCGAAGCAGCAGCTGTGGGGCACCGTGCTGGCCTGCGCGATCGCCTCGCGCTCGCCGAAGGTGCTGCGCGAGCTGGAGCCCGAGGCGAAGGCCAACCTCTCCGCCGAGGCGTACACCGCGGCGAAGTCGGCGGCCGCGATCATGGCGATGAACAACGTCTTCTACCGGACCCGGCACCTGCTGTCGGACCCGGAGTACGGCACGCTCCGCGCGGGCCTGCGGATGAACGTCATCGGCAACCCGGGCGTGGAGAAGGTCGACTTCGAGCTGTGGTCGCTCGCCGTCTCCGCGATCAACGGCTGCGGCCAGTGCCTGGACTCCCACGAGCAGGTGCTCCGCAAGGCCGGCGTCGACCGTGAGACCATTCAGGAAGCCGTCAAGGTCGCCTCGGTGATCCAGGCGGTCGGTGTGACCCTCGACGCCGAGGCCGTACTCGCCGAGTAGTGACACCGCACCACCCCTGATACACCCTGGTACGAGAAGAGCCCCGAGGACGACCGACCGTCCCCGGGGCTCTTCTTCTGCGTTCCGTGCCGCTCGACTACTGCTCCTTCGGCGGCGGGCTCTCCTCGGCGCGTTCGCCCGGGGAGTCCTGCGGTCCCGGTGGCGCCGGCGCGGGGCCGGCGTGCACCGGGTTCATCGACAGGGCGGTGGCCCCGTGGTGACCGCCGCGTTCACCGGGCTCCCCGTACGAGCGCAGATAGCCGACCACCGTGTTGGTCACGGCGACCAGCGGTACGGCGACCACCGCGCCGCCGATGCCCGCGACCAGGCCGCCGGTCGCCACCGCGAGGACCACCGCGAGCGGATGGACCCGGACGGCGCGGCCGAGAATGAACGGCTGGAGGATGTGGCCCTCGATCTGCTGCACCGCCAGGACCACCACCAGCGCCCACAGCGCGGTCCACACACCCTCGGTGACCAGCGCGACGACCACCGCGAGCGCCCCGGAGACCACGGCGCCGACGAGCGGGATGAAGGCGAACAGGAAGATGAAGACGGCCAGCGGCACCGCGAGCGGCACGTTGAGGACGTAGAGGCCGAAGCCGATGAAGATCGCGTCGATCAGGGCGACGAGCACCGTGCCGCGCACGTACGCGGTCAGGGTGCGCCAGGCGCGCGGCCCGGCGCCGGCGACCCCGGGGCGGGCCGCGGCGGGCACCAGCTTGAGCGACCACTCCCAGATGCGCCGGCCGTCGTAGAGCAGGAAGAGCGTGGAGAACATCGCCAGCAGCAGCCCGGTGAGGAACTCCACCATCACGGTGACGCCCTGGAGCCCGGCGGAGGTGATCTCCTCGGTGTTGGTGCCGATGGTGTCGTTGAGGTTCTTGGCGATGTCGTTGATCTGCGACTCGGTGACGTGGAAGGGGCTGTCGAGCGCCCAGCGCTTCAACTCGTCGATGCCGTCGCGGACCCGGTCGGAGAGCGTGTCGAGGTTCTCCATCACCTGCCACACCACGAACCAGCCGACCAGGCCGATGATGACGAACCCGAGGACGGCGGTCACGGCGGTGGCGAGCCCGTGCGGCAGCCCGAACCGCTTGAGCCGGACCACGGTCGGCTGGAGCATCGCGGTGACGAGCAGCGCGGCGGCGAAGGCCAGCACCACGAGCTGGACCGCGCTGATCACCCGCATCAGCACCCAGAGCGTCCCGGCGAGGACGAGGAGGCGCCAGCCGGCCTCCGCGGCGACCCGCATGCCCCACGGGATCGCCGCCACGGGATCCGGCTTGGCGGCGACCGAGGGGGCGTAACTGGGGGGCGCGGGCACCTGCCCCGGCTCGTCGGGGGCGGCCCCCTTCGCCGTGAACGGTTCATCGTCGGCGGCGGCCCTCGCCCGACGCTCGTCCAGGCGTGCCCCCAGCTCCGTCAGTTCGGACCCGAAACGGCCCAGCCAGCCCGGCAGTTTTGACATGCTCTCTTTCCTTCCCCCATCTGGGCTTCCCAGCGCTCCGGGTTTCACCAGGAAGTGACCGTACAACGCGCGAGGCTCCTCACCGTCTGGACGGTGAGGAGCCTCGCGAGGTTGAGAGGGCGGTCGGTGGACCTCCGCCCGCTCCCTCTAATACCAGTTGTTGGCCTGCCAGAAGGACCAGGCGCCGCACGGGGAGCCGTAACGGCTGTCCATGTAGCTGAGGCCCCACTTGATCTGGGTGGCCGGGTTGGTCTGCCAGTCGGCGCCGGCGGACGACATCTTGGAGCCCGGGAGGGCCTGCATCAGACCGTACGCCCCGGAGGACGGGTTGGTCGCGCGGTAGTTCCAGGTCGACTCGTGGTTCACGATGTTGCTGAAGCACTGGAACTGGTCGGCGGGGACCATCTGACGGGCCATCGCCTGGACGTCGGCCACGCTGTAGGAGCCCTGCGCGGAGAACGAGGAGGCGTCGCGGACGGAGGAACGGCTGGCGCGCTCGGCCTCTTCCTTCTCCTTCTTCTCCGCCGCCGCCTTGCGCTCGGCCTCGATCCGGTCCTCGGCCGCCTGCTTCTTGGACTTGGCGTCCTTGGCGGCCTGGATGCGGGCTGATTCCTCGGCCGACTTCTTCGCGGAGGCGTCGGCGGCGGACGCCTGGGCGTCGGCCTGCTGCGTCAGCGAAGCGGTCTGGACCTGGGCCTGCTGGCCCGCGGGGATGTCTGCGAGCAGCGTGGTGTCGGCTGCGGCCGCCTCGAAGTTGTTGTCGTCGGCGGCAGGTGTGCCGCCCGCAGCAACGCCTACGACGGCGCCTACGGTGGTGACCGCGGTGGCGGATGCCACGGCGAACCCCCGGACCGAGATCCGGCTCACATGGTGTCCTTCCAGCATCGCCCGCTTAGGTGACCTCGCGGGCGCGTTCGTGCCCCTGGCGCTGGCCTCCCTACTGCGTGGGTCACGGGAGGCACGGGCCCGATGGGCAACCCCGGTGAGGAGGCTGCCGCGTGGTGCTCGCGGGCGGCATACGGGCGTCTCGTGTTGAGTTGTGTGGTGCGTGGCGCCTCTGGAGGTACCCAAGTGCCGTATGCGGGGCCTGACGGAAGCAAGACTCTGCCGGACGGGGACGCGTGGAGGCAATTCTGTGTTGCGTGGGAAAGGTCACACCCCGTTTGGGTCACTGGTTTTTCGGAAATGACGGCGCAGCACAATGCCGCCCGGCTAAGCTCCTTGGCTCGCCGGGCGGCATCATTGGGGCATGCGGGTCAGATGTGGCCTTCCTCCAGCATTTCGGTCACCAGCGCGGCGATCTGCGAACGCTCCGACCGCGTGAGCGTGACGTGCGCGAACAGCGGATGGCCCTTCAGTTTCTCGACGACGGCCACGACTCCGTCGTACCGGCCGACCCGGAGGTTGTCCCGCTGGGCCACGTCATGGGTGAGCACGACACGCGAATTCGCCCCGATCCGGGACAACACGGTCAGCAGGACGTTCCGTTCGAGCGACTGCGCCTCGTCGACGATCACGAACGCGTCGTGCAGCGAGCGGCCGCGGATGTGGGTGAGCGGCAGGACCTCCAGCATCCCGCGCCCGAGCACCTCCTCGATGACCTCGCGCCCGGCGACCGCCGAGAGCGTGTCGAAGACCGCCTGCGCCCAGGGGCTCATCTTCTCGGCCTCGCTGCCGGGGAGATAGCCGAGCTCCTGCCCTCCCACCGCGTACAGCGGGCGGAAGACCATCACCTTCTTGTGCTGCTGCCGCTCCAGGACCGCCTCCAGGCCCGCGCAGAGGGCCAGCGCGGACTTGCCGGTGCCCGCGCGTCCGCCGAGCGACACGATGCCGACGTCGCTGTCGAGCAGCAGATCGAGGGCGATCCGCTGCTCGGCGCTCCGCCCGTGGATGCCGAACGCCTCCCGGTCGCCCCGCACGAGGCGGACGTTGCCCTCGGCCGTCACCCGGCCGAGCGCCTTGCCCCGCTCGGACTGGAGGACCAGGCCGGTGTGCACGGGCAGCTCGGCGGCCTCGGGGACGTACAGCGTCTCCTCGCTGAACAGCAGGTCGATCTGTTCCCCGGCGAGGGACAGTTCGCTCATACCGGTCCAGCCGGAGTCCGTGATGGCGAGCTCGGCGCGGTACTCCTCGGCGAGGAGGCCGACGGAGGACGCCTTGATACGGAGGGGCAGGTCCTTGGAGACGACCGTGACGTCGTACCCCTCGGCCTGGAGGTTGCGTGCGACCGCGAGGATCCGTGAGTCGTTGTCCCCCAACCGGTAGCCGGCGGGCAGTATGCCGGGATCGGAGTGGTTGAGTTCGACACGGAGCGACCCGCCCAGGTCCCCGAGCGGGATCGGGGCGTCCAGTCGGCCGTACCGGACCCGGAAGTCGTCCAGCAGGCGCAGGGCCTGGCGGGCGAAGTAGCCGAGCTCGGGATGGTGCCGTTTGGCCTCCAGCTCCGTGACCACCACGATCGGCAGCACGACTTCGTGCTCGTCGAAGCGGGCCATGGCGCCGGGGTCGGCCAGCAGGACGCTGGTGTCGAGAACGTATGTGCGCCGGTCGGGCATGCGGCGCTTGATGCTGTTCACCACGGAAGGACGTACCCCCTCGGACGAGGTCGGGGAGTGCGACGGACGGTCGCGGAGCTTCCCGAAGGGAGAGGACGGACCGGGATCGGGCCCCTGTGCGCGGGCCGGACCACGGCCACCGCGTCGGCCGCACGCTGCGTACGGTCCTTCGTGTGCAAAGGGCCTCCCGGGCGAGCGGACTGGGTGCCGCTCACTTGGTGACGACATCCGCCTGGTTGATGACCGGATGTCGACCTGTCAGGGGTATTCCCTGTTCGGCCCGAAGCCATGCCGCTGCATATGACACGGTGTGGAGAAGTCCCGGTGGATGCGTGATGACGCCCTGGGGGCTCAGGCCCCGTAACGCCGGTGGCGGGCCGCGTAGTCGCGCAGTGCCCGGAGGAAGTCGACCTTGCGGAAGGCCGGCCAGAAAACCTCGCAGAAGTAGTACTCCGAATGGGCGCTCTGCCAGAGCATGAAGCCCGAGAGGCGCTGCTCGCCGCTCGTCCGGATAACGAGGTCGGGGTCGGGCTGGCCCCGGGTGTAGAGGTGCTCGGAGATCAGGTCGGTGGAGACGACCTCGGCCAGCTCCTCGAAGCTGGTCCCCTTCTCCGCGTGCTCCAGGAGCAGGGAGCGCACCGCGTCCGCGATCTCCTGACGGCCGCCGTAGCCGACGGCGACATTGACGATTATCCCGTCGACGTGGGACGTCGACTCCTGGGCCTCCTTCAGGACCGTCTGCGTCTCCGGCGGGAGCAGGTCGAGCGTGCCGACGTGGTGGACGCGCCAGCGGCCGTCCGCGGCGAGGTTGCGCACGGTGTTCTCGATGATGCCGAGCAGCGGCTTCAGCTCGTGCTCGGGCCGGTCGAAGTTGTCCGTGGAGAGCATCCAGAGGGTGACGACCTCGACATCGGTCTCGTCGCACCAGCCGAGCAGCTCGGAGATCTTGTCCGCACCGGCCTGGTGGCCCTGCACGGCCGATCCGCCGGACGCCTTGGCCCACCGCCGGTTGCCGTCGAGGATGACCCCGATGTGCTTCGGCACCTGGTCGTGGTCCAGGCGGCCTTCCACCCGGCGCGCGTAGAGCCTGTACACCAGGTCGCGGAAGTTCACTGCGTTCACCCTCTCGGTTCCGTACGGGCCCGGGGCCCGCCCCTCCCCGTCGCCGGGGGTCCGGGGGCCGTCCCCCGCAGGGGGTCGCCGCACGGCCTGCGCCGCTCACACGATCCCCCGGCGGTCCGCGCCCCTACCACTGGCACGGGCCACGCGGGCCTTCGCCGCGCCGCACACCGGCATTCCCCGAAGCCGCCACATTACTGCGGCCGGGTCACGGGGGCCCAACCCGGTCTGTCACAACTCCGTGATAAGGAGTGAAACGTGACTGATTACCTCTCCCCCGACCTGTACTACCGCGCCGCGGATGCGCGCTACGACTCCATGGAGTACCGCAGGACCGGGCGCAGCGGCCTCAAGCTGCCCGCCCTCTCGCTGGGCCTGTGGCACAACTTCGGCGACGACCGGGCCCTGGACTCCCAGCGGGCGATCCTGCGCCGCGCCTTCGACCTCGGCGTCACCCATTTCGACCTGGCCAACAACTACGGTCCGCCGCCCGGCTCGGCCGAACTGAACTTCGACAAGCTCTTCGCCCAGGACTTCGCCCCGTACCGTGACGAACTGGTCATTTCCACCAAGGCCGGTTATCTGATGCACCCCGGCCCGTACGGCGAGTGGGGCTCCCGGAAGTACCTGCTGTCCTCGCTCGACGCGTCCCTGAAGCGGATGGGCGTGGACTACGTCGACATCTTCTACTCGCACCGCTTCGACCCGCACACCCCGCTGGAGGAGACGATGGGCGCCCTGGCGTCCGCCGTGCAGCAGGGCAAGGCGCTGTACGTGGGCGTCTCCTCGTACAACGCGGAGCAGACGGCGGAGGCGGCCGGGCTGCTCAAGGAGATGGGGGTGCCGGCGCTGATCCACCAGCCGTCCTACTCCATGATCAACCGCTGGATCGAGGACGA
Organism: Streptomyces sp. NPDC058375; assembly: GCF_042723425.1. NCBI lineage: Bacteria > Bacillati > Actinomycetota > Actinomycetes > Kitasatosporales > Streptomycetaceae > Streptomyces > Streptomyces sp. NPDC058375. The sequence continues at coordinate 15,772 of NZ_JBHXJG010000087.1, forward strand.
CGGGCTGCTCGACACCCTGGAGGCGGCCGGAATGGGCTGCATCTCCTTCGTACCGCTCGCGCAGGGCCTGCTCACGAACAAGTACCTGAAGGGCATCCCGGAGGGTTCGCGCGCCACCCAGGGCAAGTCGCTGGACCCGGGCCTGCTCTCGGACGAGGTGGTCCGCCGGCTCAACGGGCTCAACGACATCGCACAGGGGCGCGGCCAGTCGCTCGCGCAGCTCGCCATCGCCTGGGTGCTGCGCGACAGCCGGATGACCTCGGCCCTGATCGGCGCGTCGAGCGTGAAGCAGCTGGAGGAGAACGTGGCGGCCCTCGCGGGTCCGGCGCTCACGGCCGACGAGCTGAAGGAGATCGACGCCTTCGCCGTGGACACCGCGGGCACCAACATCTGGGCCGGTCGCGGCTGACGGCGGCTCAACGGAGCTTCGGCCCACAGGGGCTTCGGGCCTGACCCTCGGGCCCGGGCTTCGGCCCACAAAAAACGGGCCGGTCCGTGGGGGGGATACGGACCGGCCCGAGGGGGGGTTTCCACCATAACCCTTCGTAAGTGCCGACGCGTGCCACACCACTCCATTATTACTCTCCGCATATGCCAGACTCCGCTGCGGGCAGGCTCCACCCCACGTCGGCGCTGGCTCCGGGGCGCGTTCCGGGCCCGTTATCGACCTCCGTATCGAGGGGTCGCCGGACGCCGCCGCCTTGACGCCGCCCGGGCTCGGAAGAGGACAGAAGCTGACCTTTAGGGGCACTAGCTTCGACGCATGACGACACGATCCTCTGGGCCCGCACCGGCGTCGGCACCCGTGACCTGGGCCGGGGCGAACGCCCGGCGGCTGGCCCGGCAGCACCTCCACCCGGACGCCGCCGCCACCGCGTCGCCCTTCGCCGAGCCGGGCGACGCGGTGGCCGCGATGCTCGGCGCGCACGCCCAGGTGCTGTCGGCGGCCGAGCTGTCCGTAGGGCTGCGCGGGGACGGGCTGACCCGCGGGGACGTCCGTACGGCCCTGTGGAGCGACCGGAGTCTGGTCAAGACGTTCGGGCCGCGCGGCACGGTCCACCTGCTGCCGGCGGCGGACCTGCCCCTGTGGACCGGGGCCCTGTCCGCCGTTCCGACGGGCCCGAGCCCCTTCGCCAAGGACACCCGGATGACCCCGGACCAGGTGGAGGCGGTCGTCGCGGCGATCGCGGAGGCGCTGACCGGGGCGGAGCTGACGATCGACGAGCTGTCCGACGAGGTCGTCGCGCGGACCGGGCCGTGGGCCGGGGACCTGGTGATGCCCGGGTTCCAGACGCTGTGGCCGCGCTGGCGGCAGGTCCTGCACCTGGCGGGCCACCGGGGCGCCCTCGCCTACGCCCCGAACCGGGGCCGGAAGGCAACGTACACCAACCCCGGGTGCACCCCGCTGCCCGGCGCCGGCGCACTGGCGGCCCTCATCGAGCGGTACCTGTACGCGTACGGGCCGGCCACCCCCGCACACTTCGCCCGCTGGCTCGCGGCGCCGAAGCGCTGGGTGGCCGAGCGGTTCGCCGCTCTGGCCGAGGCGGGGGCGATCGAGGAGGTGGCGTTCGCGGAGGAGGGCCCGGCGTGGGTGGTCGCGGGCGACACGGACTTCCCGGACGCGGAGGTACGGGGCGTGCGCCTGCTCCCGTACTTCGACGCGTTCGCCATCGCCTCGTGGCCCCGGGAGCGGCTGTTCCCGGGGGCGGCGTACGAACGGGCCCTCGGGGGCGGGCAGGCGGGGAACTTCCCGGTGCTGCTGGTGGACGGCGTGGTGGCGGGCGTCTGGCACCAGCGCCGCTCGGGCCGCCGGATGACGGTGACGGTGGAACCGCTAAAGCCGCTGTCGGCGAGCCGGTCGCGGGCGCTGGAGGAGCAGGTGGAGAGGGTCGCCACGATCATGGAGGGGACGGCGGAACTGACGGTGGGCCAGGTGACGGTGGGGCCGCACGCGTAGGGCGGGAGGGGGGCCGCTCGGGCCAGGGCGGGGCAGGGCTCGGGACGCACGGGTCAGGGGCGGGGCCGGGCTCGGGACGCACGGGTCAGGGGCGGGGGTCGAAGCGGATCGTCATCGTGTCTCCGGCGACCACCACGAAGTCCCCTTCCTCGCACCGGATGGCGGCTTGGAGCACCTCCCCGTCGGCGTTCCTCAGCTCCTGGGTGCCGATCACCGTCCACGCTCCCCCGTACGGCACCGGCGGCAGGAGGGCGGGCGTGGCCTGCTGCCACTGGCTCGCCGGTACGCACCACTCGGGCAGGCGCGGCCAGGTGCCCGGCGTGACGTGCAGCGTCCGGTCGGAGGCGCAGGTCAGCAGGACGGACTGGTCCTCCGCGAGGACGAACTCCACCGCCTCCGGCTCGCCCGCCCGGCCCTCGGGGCGGTAGTAGACGCCGAGGACGGCGGTGATCCTGGCCCCCGTGAGCCAGTCGGCGTTGCCGTGCCGCGCGCGCCCGGCGGTCCCCGCACAGTCTTCCCTCTCCACGGTCATGCCCGCTCCCCCTCCTTCACAGTGCGTGCCTCCCAGGAGTAGGACGGACGCCCGCGCGTTCCCGTTGCCTCCGAGGCAAAGCTGAACTGGCGTACGGAGTAAGTGGGTTGACCAATAGCGCGAGATCCGGCCACCGTCACCAGGGCTTGCGGGCCTCGATCAGGAAGCGGGCGGTGCGGGCGAGGAACGGCCCTTCCGCCTCGATCTTCCGGTGCAGCGCGGCCAGTTGGGGCCGGTACTGCTGGACGGTGAATCCGGGCACCATCCAGATCACCTTGCGCAGGAAGTAGACGACAGCGCCGATGTCGCGGAACTCGGTGCGCAGGGTCTCGGAGCGCAGGTCCACCACCTCCAGACCGGCCGCCGTCGCGGCGGCCCGCGCGTCCTCGGGGTGCCGGCCGCGGCGGACCTCGGGCGGCTGCGGACCGAGGAAATACTCGACGAGTTCGAAGACGCTGGCCGGCCCGACCTGCTGGGAGAAGTACGTACCGCCGGGGGCGAGCACGCGCGCGATCTCCTCCCACCACGTGGTGACCGGATGGCGGCTGACCACGAGGTCGAAGGCGGCGTCGCCGAAGGGCAGGGGCGGCTCGTCCTCGTCGGCGACGACGACCGCCCCGAGCGGGTGCAGCAGGGCGGTGGCGCGGGCGATGTTGGGCGGCCAGGCCTCCGTGGCCACGGTGACCGGCGGGAGCTTCGGCGCGGAGGCCAGCACCTCGCCGCCCCCGGTCTGGAGGTCGAGCGCGGCACGGGCCCGGCCGAGCCGGTCGGCCATCGCCCGGGCGTACCCCCAGGAGGGGCGCTCCTCGGTGGCGCGGCCCTCCAGCCAGGAGAAGTCCCACCCGTCCACGGACACGGCGTCGGCCTCGGCCACGAGGGCTTCGAACCGGTCGCGGGAGGCCGCGGAGCCGAAGTCGAAGCCGAAGCCGAAGTCGAAGCCGAAGTCGGAGTCGGAGTCGAAGGGGGGGTCGGCGGGGGTGGATGGTTCGGGCATACCGGAATCGTGTCAGGCCGGCCCGGAGCACGCGAATGGATTCCGCCCCGCCCACGGGGAAGGGCGCCCCTCCTCACGGTGAAGGCCGCGCCTCCTCACCCGGCGGCCAGGGCCCCCAGCAGCAGACCGGTCAGCGCCCCGGCGATCATGAACGGCCCGAACGGGATGCCGGTCCGGCGCCCCGCCCGGCGCAGGAGCACGAGGGCGAGTCCGTACGCCGCCCCGAACAGGAACCCGGCGAACGCGCCCAGGAACAGCACGGTCCAGCCGTACCAGCCGAGGGCGACGCCCAGGGCGAGGGCGAGCTTCACATCGCCGAACCCCATGCCGTTCGGGTTGATCAGGAAGAGCAGGAGGTAGAAGCCGCCGAGGACCAGACCGCCCACCAGCCCGGAGGTCCAGGATCCGGCGTGCCCGGGGAGCAGCGCGGCCCCGCCGAGCAGCAGGACGGCCGCGGCCGCGAGCGGCAGGGTCAGCGGGTCGGGCAGCCGGTGCACCCTCCGGTCGACGACGGCGAGGAGCACGGCGACGGGCGCCAGAGCCAGCCAGCCGATCAGCTCGGGCCGGGCCCCGGTGGCGGCGGCGAGCGCGACGCAGGCGACCACGGTGACCAGGGGGGCGAGGACGCGGGGGGCGTAGACGGGAGTGCGGGGGCCGGGCGGGGCTTCCTGGCCGGGCGGGGTGGGCGGGGCTTCCGGGGCGGGCGTTGCCGGGCTGGGGCTCGGGTCGGTGCGGGGCTCGGGTCCGGCACCCGGCCGGCCGGTGGCGATGTCGGCCCCGGGTACGGCGAGCGCCCCCGGTCCGGCGGTGCAGGGCGCGCACCGGGCCGGGCCGAGCCAGCCGCGTACCGGGCCGGTGAGCGGGTGGCCGGCGGGGCACGCCGTACGCCAGGGCTCCTCCGGCTCGACGGCGAACCGGTAGGCGGCACGCGGGATCAGCAGTCCGGTGACGGCACCCCAGACCGCGGCGAGGGCGAGCAGCGCGGCGTCCACGGGACGACCCTAACGGGCTTCGGGAACAGGGGTCTTGGGCCCGAGGGCCCAGAGCGACCGGCCGGGGCCCAAGCGTCGCCGTTCGGGGCCCGGGCGCGTCCGCCGGGGGCTACGGTCGGTGCCCATGAGGACATGGCGCGATGGTGACGGGACGCTTACGGTCGGCACGGATGCCGGGGACGGGGACCTGGGCTCCGGGAGCGGGGCCACGGGCTCCGGGGGCGGGGCCACGGGCTCCGGGAGCGGGGCCCGGGAGGTGCCGCTGCGGATCGCGGCCTCGTACCGGGCCCGTACCAAGGGGCTGCTCGGTCGGGACGGGATCGAGGGGGCGATGATGCTCACCCCGTGCGGGAGTGTGCACACCTTCCGGATGCGGTTCCCCATCGATGTGGCGTACCTGGACCGGAGGTTCACCGTCCTGGCGGTCACCACGATGAATCCCGGCCGCCTCGGGCTGCCCCGGCTGCGGGCCCGGCACGTGGTGGAGGCGGAGGCGGGGGCGATGGAGCGGTGGGGGGTGCGGCCGGGCGTGCGGGTGGAGCTGAAGGCGACGGCACCTGCGCCCGAGGCGTCCGGGGCGTAGTCGATCCGTTGCTGCGCTGCTGCGCTGCTGCGCTGCTGCGTTAGTGCGTTAGTGCGTTAGTGCATTACGGCGGGCCCGCGCCCAGCAGGGTCCAGGCCCCGTAACCGGCGGAGGCGCAGGCGAGGACGGCGAGCACGGCGGCCGTGCGGCCCGTGGTGCGCAGCCGCAGCAGCGCGACGGCGGGCGGGAGCAGCAGCGGGAACGCGGGCATCATCAGGCGCGGCCGGGAGCCGAAGTATCCGGCGCCGATCAGCGAGATGACGACGATCGTGAGGGCGTAGACGAGGACCGGGAGCGGCTGCCGCTGCCGTACGCACAGCACCACGAGCCACCCCAGCAGCCCGAGCGCCGCGCACAGCCCGAGGGCGGCGGGCCACGGGAGGCCGGCGATGAAGGCGGCGAGCGCGCGGCCGCCGTCGATGTTGTTGCCCCACTGCGCCTGGACGTCGAAGTAGGCGAACGGGCTGCCTTCGCGTACGGCCACGAACACCACGTACGCCAGCCAGCCCAGCGGTGCGAGGGCCACGCCCGCGATCATCCGGGCGTTGCGGCGGAGCACCGGACCGGCGCGGCGCTCGTCGCGGTACTCCCGTACGAGGGTGACGGCGGCGGTGACCGCCAGGGCGGCGATGAGGGCGGCCGCCGTGGGCCGGGTGAGCCCTGCCAGGACGGACAGCGCGCCCGCGACGATCCAGCGGCCTTTGAGGACGGCGTACAGCGCCCAGGCGGCGAGCGCGGTGAACAGGGTCTCGGTGTACGCCATCGACTGGACGAACGCCGTGGGGTACACCCCCCAGAGTGCGGCCAGCACCACCCCCGTACGCCGCCCGCGCAGGTGGGAGCCGACGGCGTAGATGCCCCAGGCGGCGAGCAGCCCGGCGGTCCAGGCGACCAGGAGTCCGGCGCCGCCGAGGGTGAGCGGGGCCACGGTCGAGATGGCGCGTTCCAGGGCCGGGAGGAGGGGGAAGAACGCCAGGTCGGAGTGGACGGAGCCGTCCGGGAGGGTGGCGGTGTAGCCGTATCCGTTCTCGGCGATGCGCTGGTACCAGACGGAGTCCCAGCGTCCGCTGAGCGGCCCCAGAGGGTCCTTCCCGGCGGCCGACGCGGCTGCCCAGAAACCCAGGAGCCCCAGGGCCCGCACGGCGGCGTAGACCGCGAGCGCGGGCGCGGCGGCCCGGAACGCGGCGGCGACCCGGGGCCCGCCGGGAACGCGGGGGGCGGGGGCCGGAGCGACGGGCGTCCGGGTGCGGAGCTGGTGATCGGACATACGGCCGATTATGACGTCGGCGACGGGCTCGCCGCGCCAGGGGGAGGCGGGGGCCCGGGCCCCCGTACGGACTGGGCCTACGTACGGACCGGGCCCCCGTACGGACCGGGCCACCGTGCGGACCCGGCCGCTGTACGGACCCGGCCGCCGTACGGACCCCGCCGGCGGCTCAGACGCCGTCGAGCACCTCGTTCCCGAACACCTTCCACGGCGACATCTCCACCGCGTCCATGACCGCCAGCTGCGGGTGGCGGGCCGCCGTCTCGTCCCGTACGGCGACGGTGTCCGGCCAGGCATCGAGGTGCGCGGCGCCCTCGATGACGACGCCGTCCCAGTCGGTGGCGGCCGTGGTGCCGCTCCGGTCGACGACGAAGCCGATGCACAGCACGGAGGCCCGCCCCACGGTCCGCCGGACGGCGCTCACCGCGTGCTCCCGCTCCGGCTCGGGCAGCTCCCCGACGGAGAACTCGACGGCGACGACACCGCCCCGGGCCCGCCGGATGCGCACCAGGAGGTCGAGGCCCCCGGCCGTCCACAACCGGAATCCGACCTCGTGCAGCCGCTGGAGGCCGGCGAGGGACAGCAACTGCTCCCGGGTGACGGGCGAACGGGCCCCCAGGGAGGCGGAGTCGAGGCTGACGAGCACTGTGTGGCCGGTCACCGGGTGCACCGGGCGGAGCCCCTCGGCCTCCAAATCACCCAGCAGGGTGCGGGCGTCCAGCCGGGTCCAGCCCAGGTGGTACGAGTAGAAGAATCCGGCACCCATGGACGCCCACCCCCATCGCTCACTTCATCGCGCGGCGTCGTGGTCGGCGACCCCCGGCACCTTCGAGCGTACTGAGCGACGGTCGCGGCGCGCGTGGGCCCACGGGCCCACGGCCTGCCCCCAGCGGAAGGGCCACCCCCGTCGGAGCAACACGACTGGAGTGAGCCGCACTTGGGCCCGGGTTTGGGACCGGGTTTGGGACCGAGGGCCCGGGTGGGGGCTACTTTTCGGCCGTACGCTCTCGGCCGTCGGGCAACACGCGCGGGGTCGAGGAGAGGTGCACCGTGAGCGGTGGCGGGGGCTGGGGAGACCGGGGCGCGGGCCGCATACCGCCGGGGCGCCACGGCGTCGCGGGCTCCGGCGCACCGCACCACGGCATCGCGGGGCCCGGCGCACCGCGCCACGGCCAACAGGGCGGCCGGTTCTTCGCGTTGACCCGTAGCTGGGCGACGGGCGCCCTCGTCTATCTCGCCACCGGATTCCTCACGAACCGGGCCCTGTTCGAACTGCTCGGCACCGAGGCACGGCTGGAGACCTTCGGCTGGCGGCTGGCCCTGATCCACCTGCCGGCCCTCGCCGTGACGCTCCTGACCGTCCTGGCGGCGGCCCGCATCCTCCCCGACGAGTACCGCGAGTCCTCCCGCACCCTGTACCTGCTCGCCGCCCTGGCCGTACCACTGGCCGGTCTGCTGTACGGCTTCGCCGTCGCCGGGGACGTGGTCGGCATCGAGGGCGTTCTCATGCCGGCCGTCTCGCTGGCGGCCGGTGCGGCTTCGGGGGTGGCGGTCGACCGGCTGCTGGAGGAGCGCGCCACCCGGCCGCCGCCCGCGCCGAGGTACTCGTACAACTGGCGTGACAACGGCGCGACGGCGACGGAGTACCTGGGCGTCGTCGCCCTGGTCGTCATGCTGATCGGCGCGATGGCGATGGCCGGGGTCGGCGGGAAGATCGGGGAGCGGCTGCGGTGCGCGATCAGCTCGCTGGCCGGGGGCGGCGGCTCGTGCTCCTCCGGCGGTCAGGACCCCGAGGCGAAGCCGAAGACGGACGCGGACTACGAGCCCACGACGTGCCAGGTCTCCAGCATCTCGGACACGGCGGGCGGCAAGGTCAAGATCGGCTGGTTCGAGTGGGGCGAGGAGTACGGCTTCCAGCAGAAGGTCTCCCAGGCCGGCACCGATGTGAACGGCGACGGTGAGGTCGACGGGGACGACAAGGTCGTCTCGATGACGTTCACCGACGCCGCCTCCGCCGGGGCCACCGCCGGCACGCCGGGCGTGAAGCTCGGGAGCCTCGGCAAGGCGGATGTCGACATCGGCGGCGGCATCAAGATCACCAACGGTGACACCTGGATCTTCGCGAGCGAGGAGGAGGCTCAGCAGATGCGGGACGACATCGAGGAAATGAAGATGTGGGAGACCTCCACCCAGCACAGCGGCGGCTACGGCGGCGGCTGGTACTCCGCGATGAAGTGGGCGGAGAAGAAGGAGGACATCGAGAGGAAGATCGGCGACAAGAAGATCTCCTACTCGACCGTCGGCCTCAACGCCTACGCGGACGGCGGCCTGTCGGTGAAGGGCGGCGACGAGGACGAGCTCGGCGCGAAACTCGGCGGCAAGGCGAAGTTCTCGCCCAAGGTGACGGTCACCAAGGACGACGTGAACGGCAACGAGTCGTACACGTACACCGCCAAGCTCGAACTGGAGGGCAAGGCCGGCGGCAACGTGGGCCCGGTCAAGGGGACCGTGGGCGGCAAGCAGAACCGTACAGGCGCGATCACCGTCACCCGCGACCAGAAGACCGGGAAGATCGTCCGCATCGACATGACGCAGACGGTGGAGAGCGGCTCGACGTCCGGCAAGGTCGAGGTCGGCGGCGACAACGGCGAGAGCGGCCAGGACAAGCGCGGCGGCAAGGGCAGTGCGTCGGACTCCTCGGGCGACACCGGCATCGACGTGGTGACGAACTCGATCGTCTTCGGCAAGGACACGGACGCGGCGACCGAGGCGAACCGGGCCGTCGCCGAACAGTGGCTGGGCGGCTCCGGGAACAACACCGCCCCGTTCGCGTACCTCTTCGGCGACCACGGCATGGAGAACCGCCCGGAGGGCAACGACCCGTTCCAGCAACTGATGTTCGAGGACGGCCTGTCCAGCTCGATGCGGTACACCGGCGAGAGCGACGCCCAGGAGTTCGGCTTCGAGATCTCGCTCGGCATGAGCCTCGGGTTCTCCCTCTCCACGGAGGAGAAGAAGGAGACGCTGGAGAATGCGCGGTTCCTGGGGGCCCCGCAGGGCGACGCGCGCCCGTACCTTCCGTACAGCTACTGCGCGAACTGACGAGGCGAACCGATGAGGCGAACCGATGAGGCGATCCGACCGGGCGGAGAGGCGGAGAGACGGACGTGGTGACACCGGCGATGAGTGCCAGGACGGACAGGGCGCGGACGGCCCGAGAACGGACGTCCGGGGCGCGGACGACCCGAGAACGGACGTACGGGGCGCGGACGACCCGAGAACGGACGTACGGGGCGCGGACGACCCGAGAACGGACGTCCGGGGCGCGGACGGCCCGAGGGCGGATGGCGGCCACCGTGGCAGCCCTCGTGGGAGCGGCGCTGCTGCTGACCGGCTGCGGCGGCGGCAACGGCGAGGACGCGGCCTCCGTGCCCGAGGGCTGGGGCACGCTGGACACCGGCAGCCTGAGCGTCGGCTACCCGAAGAGCGAGGGGTACGCGGAACAGCCGGCGGGCGAACGCGCCGAGGCCAACGCGGCCGTCGCGCTGATGGAGGAGAACGGCATCCGGACCGGCATGGTCTCGGTCCAACTGGACTTCGCCACGGGCGTGCACGACGCGGCCGGGGCGGCGGCAGCGGCGGGCGCGGGCATCGGCCTGAACTCCACCCGCCGGGCGACGGAGGACGTACGCCTCGCCGGCCCGGCCGACGCCCGTGAGGCCCGCGAAGCCCGCCGGATCGACTACGACTTCACGGCGGACGGCCAGGAGGACACCCCGAACAAGGGGACGCCGATGACCGGGGTCCTGGTCGCGGGCGTGGACACGAAGGGCGTTCCGTTCGTGGTGCGGCTGAACGCGGTGAAGGACGCGGTCGACGCGGAGGACCTGGACGCGTTTGTGGGGTCGATCGCGGTGAAGTAGGGCATGGGAGAACGCTGTTGCGGCGTTGTTCGCTCTGTCGCCCACTCTCTGGAGGAGACCGCGCCATGGCAGAGCTGAAGATCGACGCCCTCGTGTTCGACGTACTCGGCACGCTCGTCGACGAACCCGCCGGACTCCGCGCCGGCATCCGCACGCTCGACCCGTCCCTGGACGCCCCCGGGACCGAACGGCTTCTGCTGCTGTGGCAGGAGCACATCGAGCACGAGCAGCGCCGGATCCTCGCCGGCGACCGGCCCTACGTCCCGAGCGACGCCCTGGACCGGGAGGCCGCCGGGCGCGTCGCCATGGCCGCCGGGGTGGACGATTTGGCCGCGGTGGAGACGCTGGCGAGGTCGGCCCGCCATCTCCCGCCGTGGCCCGACACCGTGGCGGGGCTGGCCCGACTCGCCGAGGACTTCCCGCTGATCGGCCTCTCCAACGCGAGCCGGACGGCGCTGCTGGAACTGAACGCCCATGCCGGACTGCGCTGGCACCAAGCCCTGTCCGCGGAGGACGCCCGCGCCTACAAGCCGGCCCCGGCGGTCTACCGGCTGGCCGTCACCGTCGCCGGACAGCCGCCGGAGCGCCTGTTGATGGTCGCCGCCCACGCCTGGGATCTGCGCGGTGCGCAGGCGCTGGGCCTGCGCACGGCCTATGTGGCCCGCCCGGTCGGTGACCCGCCCACGGCCTCGAACCGGTTCGACCTGTACGCGGAGGACCTGACGGACCTGGCAGGTCAGCTCGGGCTGTCCCGGCTTTCCGGCCGCCGTAGGCCGTGATCGCGGGGGGGGTGCCTCTATGTCGTTCGTCAAGGCACCCCTGTCGGGTTTGGGGCGGTTCGGTGTTGCTGGGGTTATGCGGCGAGTTCGACGTCCTTCG
>NZ_JBHXJG010000088.1:0-26766 GCF_042723425.1 Streptomyces sp. NPDC058375
GGCCTGAGGAGTGCGCACTCCTCAGGCCCTCCGGCATGTGCGTGAGCGATCAGCCGATCGGCAGGCCGTTCAGCGGCAGGGCGTCGGTGGGCAGGCCGCCCTTGCCGAGGCTGTCGGTGGGCAGCCCACTGCCGAGGCCGTCGGTCGGCAGACCGCCACCGGCAGCTTCGGCCACCCCGCCGACGGTCTCGCCCGCGTTGCCCGCGGCCTGGCCGGCGGTCTCCTGGGCGGCCGGGACGGCGACCTTGGCGGACTTGCCGACAATCTCGCCCGCCGCCGGGAGCGCGGTGCCGACGAGCCGGCCGCCGGTCTCACCGGCGGCCTGGGTGCCCTGCTGGGCGGCGCTGTCCAGGGTGTTGCCGACGTTCGCGCCGTCCAGTGCGGTCAGACCGCCCAGCTCCGGGGCCGCCGGGAGATCTGCGGCGCTCGCGGCACCGGCCGCACCGACCACGGGGGTCGCGCCAGCGGCGATCAGCAGCGCGGCACGAGCGATCCGACGGGTCAGGGGGAGGGACATGATGCTCCTTCAGCGGGTTGTGCACGAATCTGTCTGTCCGGTGATCGGACGCACTGATACAACCGCTTCGGGGGAGGGGAAGGTTGCGGCAGGCAAAGGTAAAGACTGAGTAATGCGTCGGATTATCCGCAGCGGAAGAACCCGGGCAAACAATCCATACCGCCGGGATCCGATGAACCGTCACTCCCCTTGGCGGGCAAGGAAATGGGAGGGGAGCGGCGAGGCCGCGAGAAGTCGCGTGGAAAGAGCCCGGGGGCATGACCCCCATGACCCGTACGAGTGACGGGGCGTACTACTGAACGATCTGGATCCTGACCGCGGTCGTGCCCGTTTCCTTGCCCTTTGCGGCTTCCGTCCGCCAGCCCGTACCGGCGTCCCAGACCCGGTCCGCATAGCTCACGCGCTCGATCCGCAGCGCCTCGGACTGCGCCACGGCCCAGTGCGCCAGCTCCCAGCCACGCCGCGGCGAGGCCTTGTCCTCGGCCCGCCCCGTGGTCGCCGGGACGGGCACCGAGACGGTCGAGGCGGCGGACGCGCCCGCGGCCTTCGCGGCGGGCAGCACGTCCTTGCCGAAGGCCCGCACCAGCTCGGCCCGCACCTGCCCGGCGTCCCCCGGGCCCTTCGCCGTCGCGGTCGACGGGGTGCAGTTCAGCGAGGCCGGCCTGCGCCCGGTCAGCGCGGCGGCCAGCAGCGCGGCGTCCGGCTCGTGCTTCGCGTACGCCTGCGGGAACCCGCTGCGCTGCACGCGCTGCGCGGCCACGGTCAGCGGCAGCCGCGAGTAGCCGGGGACCTCGGCGAGATGGTCGTAGAACTCCCCGGAGGAGTAGACCGGGTCCATGAGCTGCGCGGGCTTGCCCCAGCCCTGCGAGGGCCGCTGCTGGAACAGCCCCAGCGAGTCCCGGTCCCCGTAGTCGATGTTGCGGAGCGTGGACTCCTGGAGCGCGGTGGCCAGCGCGATCGTCACCGCCCGCTCCGGCATGCCGCGGGTGGTGCCCACCGCGGAGATCGTCGCCGCGTTCACGGCCTGGGCCAGGCTCATCTCGTACCGCTGGGTCTCGCCCTCGTCCCCGCCCTTCGCCTCCACCACACAGCGCGGCGGGTTCTTCGAACCGGAGGAGTCGTACTGCACGGCCAGATAGCCGCCCAGCGCCGCGAGCACGGCGAAGGCGGCCCCGTAGCGGAGGAGGCGTCGTCGGCGAGGGCTGGCTGTCCTGGGCACGGGCCCACCGTACTGGAGGGCCCGGCCGGGGCCGATACCCAAGTCCCTTAGGGTCGGTCCATGGCCGACAGCACCCTTGACCTCACCCTGGACGGACCGGCGCTCACCGCCCGGCTCGTCGACTTCCCCTCGGTCAGCGGGGAGGAGAAGGCCCTCGCCGACGCGATCGAGTCGGCCCTGCGCGCGCTGCCGCACCTCACCGTCGACCGGTACGGCAACAACGTCGTCGCCCGCACGGACCTCGGCCGCGCCGAGCGTGTCGTCCTCGCCGGGCACATCGACACCGTGCCGATCGCCGACAACGTCCCCTCCCGCCTCGACGCGGACGGGATCCTCTGGGGCTGCGGGACCTCCGACATGAAGTCCGGCGTCGCCGTCCAGCTCCGGATCGCCGCGACGGTCCCCGAGCCCAACCGCGACCTGACCTTCATCTTCTACGACAACGAAGAGGTCGCCGCCCACCTCAACGGCCTCGGCCACATCGCCGACGCCCACCCCGAATGGCTCGCCGGAGACTTCGCCGTCCTGCTGGAGCCCTCCGACGGCGAGGTCGAGGGCGGCTGCCAGGGCACCCTCCGCGTCCACCTCCGTACGACGGGGGAGCGGGCCCACTCCGCGCGCAGCTGGATGGGCTCCAACGCCGTCCACGCCGCCGCCCCGATCCTGGCGAAGCTGGCGGCGTACGAGCCCCGCCGCCCGGTCATCGACGGCCTCGAATACCACGAGGGCCTCAACGCGGTCGGCATCGAGGGCGGCGTCGCCACCAACGTCATCCCGGACGCCTGCACCGTCGTCGTCAACTACCGCTACGCCCCCGACCGCACCGAGGAGGAGGCCGTCGCCCACGTCCACGAGGTCTTCGCCGACTGCGGCGTGGCCGAGATCGTCATCGACGACCACTCCGGCGCCGCCATGCCCGGCCTCTCCCACCCCGCCGCCCAGGCGTTCATGACCGCCGTCGGCGGCACCGCCCGGCCCAAGTTCGGCTGGACCGACGTCTCCCGCTTCGGCGCGCTCGGCGTCCCCGCGGTGAACTACGGACCCGGCGACCCGATGTACGCCCACAAGCGCGACGAGCACGTGGCCGTCGACAAGATCACCCACTGCGAGAACCGCCTCCGCTCCTGGCTGGGCGACTGACCGGCTGACCGTCCGACGCACGGCATTCCCCCGCACGTAACCTCCGCCGATCTACGCTGGCCGTACGCAGCACGACACGTACGACCCAGCACGAAGCAGGTCGGTGGAGGGAGCGGAACATGGGCAACGCCGAGGACGCACGGATCCCCGAGGGTGCGGAGGTTCCCGAGGGCGCGGTCAGCCCCGAGGAACAGTGGCTGGGCCCGGTCCTGCGCCGCAGGGAGCAGGTACAGCCCGGCACGACCGATCAGCGGCTGCTGGACTCCGAGGGCGACTCCGAGTGGGTGCACACCGACCCCTGGCGGGTGATGCGCATCCAGTCGGAGTTCGTCGAGGGCTTCGGCGCGCTCGCTGAACTGCCGAGCGCGATCAGCGTCTTCGGCTCGGCCCGCACGCCGGCCGGATCGCCGGAGTACGAGGCCGGGGTGGCCATCGGCAAGGCCCTGGTCGACGCGGGCTTCGCGGTGATCACCGGCGGCGGCCCGGGCGCGATGGAGGCGGCCAACAAGGGCGCCCGGGATGCCAAGGGCGTCTCGGTCGGCCTCGGCATCGAGCTGCCCTTCGAGTCGGGCCTCAACCCGCACGTCGACATCGGCGTCAACTTCCGCTACTTCTTCGTTCGCAAGACAATGTTCGTCAAGTACGCCCAAGGCTTCGTGGTCCTGCCCGGCGGCCTCGGCACCCTCGACGAACTCTTCGAGGCCCTGACCCTCGTCCAGACCGGCAAGGTCACCCGCTTCCCGATCGTCCTGTTCGGCACCGCGTACTGGGGCGGCCTGATCGACTGGCTCCGCGACACGGTGGTGGCCGGCGGCAAGGCCTCGGAGAAGGACCTGCTGCTCTTCCACGTGACGGACGACGTGGAGGAAGCAGTCATGCTGGTCACGAAGGAGGTCGGGCGGTAAGTGGTTCCAGCCCGCCCGGCCAAACCCAGCCCGCCCGGCGTTTGAGGGCATCCTTTCGGCCGGTGGGGGCCGCACCGCACCAGACCCGCCCGGCCACTTCAAGCCCGTGCGGCGATTGAGGACATCTCTTCACCGGTACGCCGGGCGGGCCCGGTCAACTCAGCCCCTCCGGCCCAATCAAGCCCGCCCGGCGATTGAGGGCATCGGTTCCAGCCCCTCCGGCGCTTGAAGGAGCGGGGCCCAGGGACAGCGCCCCGGGCCCCGCCCCGCCGGGGCAGGCGGCAACGCAGGCGGCAGAACTACGCCAGCCCCCGCCGGGCAACGGCTGGCGCCCGATGCCCCGCGATGGACGCCACCATGTCCAAGACCTGCCGCGTCTCCGCCACCTCATGCACCCGGTACACCCGCGCCCCCAGCCACGCGGACACCGCCGTCGTCGCCAGCGTCCCGACGACCCGCTCCTTCACCGGCCGGTCCAGCGTCTCGCCCACGAAGTCCTTGTTGGACAGCGACACCAGCACCGGCCACCCGGTCTCCGCCATCTCCTCGAGCCGCCGCGTCGCCTCCAGCGAATGCCGCGTGTTCTTCCCGAAGTCGTGCCCCGGATCGATCATGATCCCGTCCGCCCGCACCCCGAGCTCCACCGCCCGCTCCGCAAGCCCCACCGTCACGCGCAGGATGTCCGCCATGACATCGTCGTACGCGATCCGGTGCGGCCGCGTCCGTGGCTCGGCGCCGCCCGCGTGCGTGCACACGAGCCCCGCCCCGTACCGCGCGGCGACCTCCGCCAGTCGCGGGTCCACCCCGCCCCACGCGTCGTTCAGCAGGTCCGCCCCGGCCTCGCAGACCGCCTCGCCCACCTCGTGCCGCCAGGTGTCCACGCTGATCACCACGTCCGGGTGACGGCGGCGGACCTCGGCGACGAACCCGACCGTACGGCGCGCCTCCTCCCCGGCGGTCACCTCGTCGCCGGGGCCCGCCTTCACCCCGCCGATGTCGATGATCGCCGCGCCCTCGGCCACCGCCTGCTCGACCCGGGCGAGCGCCGGCTCGTCCCGGAACGTGGCGCCCTGGTCGTAGAAGGAGTCCGGGGTCCGGTTCACGATCGCCATGATCACCGGCTCGTGCGGCCCGAATTCCCGCCGCCCCAGCCTGAGTGCACCGCTGCGCATCCCGAATTTCCTCCTCAGATAGCCCGCCTGCGACCCTAAGGCCTTGAGTGAAGGCCCTTCGTGGTCGGCCCCGACTTGTCCGTGTCGCATGGCACGATCGGAGCCGGACGAGGTTTCCGCCCCCGGGGAGATGCGCGTGTTCTGGTTCTTGCTGCTCACGATGGTCGTGGTCGTCACCGCGGTCACCCTCGCGGTGGTCGGCGGCGGTGGGAGCGCGGTGCTCCAGGACGTCCCGCCCGAGCGGTTCACCGACCCGCTGCCCGCGACCCGCCCGGTCGGCCGGGCGGACGTCGAGGCGCTGCGCCTGCCGATGGCGTTGCGCGGCTACCGGATGGTGGACGTCGACGAGGCGCTGTCCCGGCTCGGCGCCGAGCTGGCCGAGCGCGACGCCCGGATCGCGGAGCTGGAATCCACCCTGGCCGGGGCGCAGGCGGCCGCGGTGACGAGCGGCACCGACCTGTTCAAGCAGCCCGGCGACCGGCCCGCCTCGGAACCGGCCGACCGCGCGGACGGCCCGGACCGCACCGGGGAGGACGGCCGATGAGCGGCGGAGCCCTGCCCGCCCCCGACGGCGGGCTGCGCTGCCCCTGGGGCCTGTCAACCGAGGACTACCTCGCTTACCACGACACCGAGTGGGGCCGGGCGGTCCACGGGGACGACGCCCTGTTCGAACGGCTCTGCCTGGAGGCCTTCCAGTCCGGGCTCTCCTGGCTGACGATCCTGCGCCGCCGCGCGACCTTCCGTACCGCCTTCGAGGGATTCCGGATCGGGGCCGTCGCGAAGTTCACCGACGCCGACCGGGAACGGCTCCTGGCCGACCCGGGGATCATCCGCAACAAGGCCAAGGTCGACGCGACCCTCGCCAACGCGAAGGTCCTCGCCGGCTGGCGGGCCGGGGAGCTGGACGAGCTGATCTGGTCCTACGCCCCCGACCCGGCCGGCCGGCCCGCCCCGCGCAGCCTGTCGGACGTCCCGGCCGTCACGCCGGAGTCCACCGCGCTCGCCAAGGCCCTGAAGAAGCGCTCGATCCGCTTCGTCGGCCCCACCACCGCCTACGCGCTGATGCAGGCGTGCGGACTGGTCGACGACCACCTCGCGGACTGCGTGGCGCGCGGCGGCGGCGCACCGGGCTGAGCGGCGGCTACTTCCCGAGGTAGACCGGCTTCTCCTTGGCGAGGAAGGCCTCCACCGCGATGGTGTGGTCCTGCGACGCGCCCGCCCGGGTCTGGAGTTCGTCCTCCTTCTCCAGCGCCTCGGCGAGCGTGTGCCCGGCCCCGTACGCCATCGACTCCTTCAGCGCCGCGTACGCCACCGTGGGCCCGGCGGCCAGGGTGCGGGCCACCTCGGCGGCGCGCTCGGCCAGCTCGGCCGCCGGGACGACCCGGTTGACGATCCCCAGCTCCAGCGCGTCCTGCGCGGAGATCGACCGCGGGAAGAACAGCAGATCGGCGGCGCGGCTCTGCCCGATCAGCCGGGGAAGCGTCCAGGACACGCCCGAGTCGGCGGTGAGTGCGACACCCGCGAAAGAAGTGTTGAAGGAGGCGGTGTCCGCGACCACCCGGTAGTCCGCCGCGAGCGCGAACCCGAACCCGGCCCCGGCCGCGACGCCGTTCACCCCGGCGACGACCGGCTTCGCCATCTCCGTGATCGCCCGCACGATCGGGTTGTAGTGCTCCTGCACCGTGCTCAGCGCGTTGCCGTCGCCCGCCTCACGGGTCGCGGCGAGCGTGGCGACGTGCTCCTTGAGGTCCTGGCCGACACAGAAGGCGCGCCCGGTGGCCGTGAGCAGAACCGCCCGGACGCCCGTGTCCGCCGACGCCGCCAGCAGCGCGTCCCGCAGCGCGATCTTCGCCGCCGTGTTCATCGCGTTCATCGCGTCGGGTCGGTTGATCGTGATCGTCGCGAGACCCTCGCTCACGTCGTACAGCACGGTGTTCGCCTGCTCGTCGGCCATTCCGGTTTCCCCTCGCTGCTCGGGCATCGTTGCCCCTGCAGGCAAGCATGGCCGACGCCGAACGGGGCAGAGATGTGACCTGCGTCTAACAATTGGCTCTCACCTGGGGCTCCGGGGCGGCGCAGTATCGCAGCCGGATCGCCGAATTGGGTGGTTTTGAGAGAGCGCGTTGCGCAAGCGATGCAGACCGATGTTGGTCATCGGGGTCGTTGATGCGGGATAATGGCGAAGAAGCAATGTGTTCGATGCCGGTGAGGCAGCGCCTGTCATGGGGCCGCCGGTTGCGATGAGCTGGTTTCAGGAAGGGGAACGAGCATGGCGGCCATGAAGCCGCGGACGGGCGACGGCCCGCTCGAGGTGACAAAGGAGGGGCGGGGCATCGTCATGCGCGTTCCGCTCGAAGGCGGCGGTCGGCTTGTTGTCGAGCTGACTCCGGACGAGGCCGATGCCCTCGGCGACGCGCTGAAGAAGGTCGTCGGCTGACGCGGAACGCCCATCACCTTCACCACTGCCCGGCACGGATCTTTGTGCCGGGCAGTGGTGCGTCCTGACGAGGACCCGAGGATCTACGCTGCTCAGCCGCGCCGGACCGCGCAGAGCAGGCCGTCGCCGACCGGCAGCAGGGTCGACAACAGCTCCTGGCTCTCGCGCACCGCGCGCAGCAGCTCCCGCAGCCGCAGCACCTCGGCCGGCTGGGCGGCCGAGTCGATCGTGCGGCCGTCCGCGAAGACGCCCTCGAAGCAGACCAGGCCTCCGGGGCGCAGCAGGCGCAACGATTCAGCGAGCACGTCGAGGCTCTCCAGCCGGTCGCCGTCGCAGAAGACGAGGTCGTAACCGCCGTCCGCGAGCCGGGGCAGGACGTCCAGGGCGCGGCCGGGGATGAACCGGGCCCGGTTGGTGGCGAAGCCCGCCTCGCGGAACGCCTCCCGGGCGAACTGCTGCCGCTCGGGCTCGGGGTCCACCGTGGTGAGGACCCCGTCCGGCCGCATTCCGTGCAGGAGATAGATGCCGGACACGCCGGTGCCCGTGCCGATCTCGGCCACCGCTTTGGCGTCGGCGGCGGCTGCCAGCAGGCGCAGCGCGGCGCCGGTGCCCGGTGACACCGGGCGAAGTCCCAGCTCGCGAGCCCGGTCCCGGGCCACGTGCAGTGCTTCGTCCTCGGCGACAAAGGCGTCGGCGAACGCCCAGCTCGTCTGCCGGTTGGCGGTAATGACCCTCTCCTGTCCCCGTAGTTGGCGCAACGGTGACTGTATCCGCTGGACCCGGGAACCCGCAGATGGGACCGGGCGTTGTGCAAGGAGTGGGGAAAGCGCAGCGACCGGGTCCGCGGATCGGACCGGCGAGCTGAGCGGAAGTCCCGGGCGACGCCCGTCCCCATCAGGGAAAAAGGCTTATCCGGAGCTAACGGGCGAGGTGGCTATGGTAGGGGCTCCACTGGACACCACCAGAGCCGATAGGGGAGGTGCGGCTGCGCCTGTGGACCGGGGAGGGGTGCTGCGGCGCCTGCTCAGGTCGGCCGGTGAGCCGAAATCCGTGACCAACATTGCTGACCGTTCTTCCGAAGACTCCGCACCGACCGCGACCTTCGCCTCTGATGCGGACTCTCAGGCGTGGACCCCGCCCTCATGGGAAGAGATCGTCAGCACGCACAGCGGTCGCGTGTACCGCCTTGCCTACCGGCTGACGGGAAACCAGCACGACGCCGAGGACCTGACCCAGGAGGTCTTCGTCCGGGTGTTCCGCTCGCTGTCGACGTACACGCCCGGCACCTTCGAGGGCTGGCTGCACCGCATCACGACCAATCTCTTCCTGGACATGGTCCGGCGCAAGCAGCGCATCCGCTTCGACTCGCTCGGCGACGACGCGGCCGAGCGGCTGCCGAGCCGTGAGCCGTCCCCGCAGCAGATCTTCAACGACACCCACTTCGACGCCGACGTGCAGCAGGCGCTGGACACCCTCGCGCCCGAATTCCGTGCGGCCGTGGTCCTCTGCGACATCGAGGGCCTCAGCTACGAGGAGATCGCCGCGACCCTCGGAGTGAAGCTCGGCACCGTTCGCAGCCGGATCCACCGCGGTCGCTCACACCTGCGCAAGGCGCTCAAGCACCGTTCGCCCGAGGCCCGCGCCGAGCAGCGCTCCCTGGCGGACGCGGTCCTGGCGGGGGAGGGCGGAGTGGCGTGAGTGGCACAGGTCCCACCGGTCCCACCCCTGCCGAAGCGCACCTGGGGGACCGCCTCGCCGCGCTGGTCGACGGCGAGCTGAAACACGACGCCCGTGAGCGGGTCCTGGCCCACCTGGCGACCTGCGCCAAGTGCAAGGCCGAGGCCGACGCCCAGCGCCGCCTCAAGAGCGCCTTCGCCATGTCCGCCTCACCCTCGCCCTCCGAGGGGTTCCTGGCCCGTCTACAGGGCCTTCCCGGGGGCCCCGGCGGCGACGACACCGGTCCCGGCGGGCCGTTCGGCGGCCGGGGGCCCTTCGCCGACGAGTTCTTCCCCGGGCTGCGCCCCTCCGGTGCCGGCACCCGCGCCGACACCGCGCCCTCCCCCCTGGACGGCTTCGGATACCTCCCCGCCACTCGCGGCTCCACCGCCGTGCTGCCCGGCGGGGCCGGCTCCGGCTCGGTCTTCCGCATACACGAGGCGGCCCGCGACGCGGACCGCTCGCCCTGGCGCGGGCGGCGCTTCGCCTTCGCCGCGGCCAGCGCGGTCTCCCTCGCGGCCATCGCGCTGGGCGGCACCCTGCCGCTGGACTCCGGCCCCGAATCCTCCCTGCGCGCCGAGGGCGCCGGGAACAACGTCACCCCGCTCGCCGCCGAGACCCGCGCGGAGATGGGCGCCAACGCGGTCAGCCGCCGCGGCGGCGGCGCTCTCGCGGTGACCGGCGAGGGCCCGGCGACCGAGCGGCCCGTGTCCGGCACCGACCTGGCCGGGACGAACAAGGTGCCCCCGTCGCTCGGCGGAACGACCCCGGTTGCTCCGGCCGTCACCCCTCCGGTGAACCGGCAGGGTCTGCCGACCGCTCCGCCGCTGTTCGGCACGTCGACCTCGGGCGGACACCCGTTCACGCTCCCCGTGCTGAATGTGTCCGTGCCGCCGTTGATACGCCCGACGACATCCGGCGCCCCGCTGCTGGTGGCGGCGCTCGGCAGCGCGTCGGTGCCGAAGACGGTTCCCTCCTCGCTCGCCTCGGGGCCGCCCCCGGGCTCGCCCGCCAACGATCTGGCGAGCCCGCTTTCGCCCCGGCGCTGACCGGACCCTGCGCGGGGATTCGCAAACCTGGTTGAATTCCGGTGAGGGACGCCTCTGAAGGCGTACGACAGAGGCCAGTTGCGGGGAGAGCATGGACGACGGGAAGCCCAGCGGGCCGCAGGCGAAGTGGTGGAGCCGCCCCACGGCGGGACGCGCCGACCGCACGGAGCCGGACAGCGGGCCGGGCCCGGCGGGTGTTCCGGTGGCCGAGGAGCGCGAGCCGGCGGCCCCGGCCCCGGCTGTCCAGGACTCGGCGTCCGCCTCGGCTCCGGCCGCCCCGGCACCGGACTCGGCCGCGCCGGGCCCAGCCGACCAGACCCCGGCGGTCCAGGACTCGGCGTCCGCCTCGGCTCCGGCCGCCTCCGCCCCGCCCACCGCAGTCCCGACCGCCGCGGCTCCGGCCTCCGTCCCGGCCGAGGAGCCCGGTGGCCAGGACGTCCCCCGGCCCCGCCCGTCCGGGCAGCCGCTGCATGAGCCCGACGAGTACAGCACCCCGCCCTACGGCGGCCCCGGTCCCTGGGCGCCCGCCCCGCCGGTGCAGCGGCCGACCCCGGCCCACGGCACCGTCGTACCGCCGGGGGCCGGAGGGCCGTCACCGCAGTACGCGACGACGAACGGCGCCGGAATCCCGGCCCCCGCGTCGGCACCCACCCCGCCCGCCGCACCGCAGCCCGCGCCCGCCGATGGCCTCACGCCCCCGCACGCCCAGCACACCGGAGGCTTCGCGCCCCCGCAGGCCCACGCCCACGCCCAGCCCGCGCCCCCCGACGCCTTCGCGCCCACGCAGGCCCCGGGCCACGCCCCCCACGCCCAGCACGCGGCGGCCCCCGGTGCCCAGCACGCGGCGGCCCCCGGTGCCCAGCACGCGGCGGCGCCCGGGCAGCAACAGCCCGCCCACGCGGCGCACGGTCAGCAGCAGACGCAGTGGCTCCAGTACGACCCGTGGGGTGCCCCGGGGCAGCCGCTGACCCGGCCAGGTCCCCCCGAGGGCGCCGAGCCCGGCCGGAGGAAGAAGCGCCGGGGCGGGGCGTTCATGGGGGTGCTCCTGCTGGCCCTGGTCGCCAGCGGCATCGGCGGCGGAGTCGGCGCGTACATCGAGCGCAACGGCGGCCTCACCACCGTCGAACTGCCCCAGGCGGGCCGCGACAACGGTGACCGGGCCCCCGACAGCGTCGCCGGCATCGCCGCCAGCGCCCTGCCCAGCGTGGTCACCCTGCACGTCAGCGGCACCGCCGAGTCCGGCACGGGCACCGGCTTCGTCCTCGACGGCCAGGGCCACATCCTCACCAACAACCACGTCGTCGCCCCGGCCGGATCCAGCGGCGACATCACCGTCACGTTCAGCAGCGGCGAGACGGCGTCCGCCGAGCTCGTCGGCAAGGACAGCGGCTACGACCTCGCGGTCGTCCGGGTCCGCGGGGTCTCCGGACTCAAGCCCCTGCCTCTGGGCAACTCCGACAACGTCCAGGTCGGCGACCCGGTGGTGGCCATCGGCGCCCCCTTCGATCTGTCCAACACGGTCACCTCGGGCATCATCAGCGCCAAGCAGCGGCCGATCACCGCGGGCGGCGAGAAGGGCGACGGCAGCGACATCAGCTACGTCGACGCCCTTCAGACCGACGCCCCGATCAACCCGGGCAACTCCGGCGGCCCCCTGGTCGACGCCCGGGCCCACGTCATCGGCATCAACAGCGCCATCCGCGCCGCCGACAGCGCCCCGGGCCCCGAGGCCGGCGGCCAGTCCGGCTCCATCGGCCTCGGCTTCGCGATACCCATCAACCAGGGCAAGCGCGTCGCCGAGGAGCTGATCACCACCGGCAAGGCCACCCACCCGGTGATCGGCGTCACGCTGGACATGAAGTACACCGGCGACGGGGCCAAGGTCGGGGCCAAGGGCGCCGACGGCGGACCCGCCGTCACCAAGGACGGCCCCGCGGACAAGGCGGGCATCAAGTCCGGCGACGTCATCACCCAGGTCGAGGGCCAGCGCGTGCACAGCGGCGAGGAGCTGATCGTGAAGATCCGGGCCCACCGCCCCGGCGACTCTCTCGACCTCAAGCTGACCCGCGGCGGCGAGGAACGGACCGTGACCCTGAAGCTCGGCTCGGCGAGTGGCACCTGATCCGGCACGCGATCCGGCACGTGGGCGCCACCGCGAGGTACCGCCCGGACACCTTCGACAGGTACCTTTGACCGGTCCGGGCAGCAGGCGGACCCGGGCCGCGATCGCACGGAGAACACGCGGAGAACACGAGGAGCAACTAGGTGTTCAATGACATAGGCGCACTGGAGCTGCTGACGCTCGGGGTGCTGGCCGTGCTGGTCTTCGGCCCCGACAAGCTGCCCAAGCTGATCCAGGACGTCACGCGCACCATCCGCAAGATCCGCGAGTTCTCGGACAGCGCGAAGGAAGACATCCGCTCCGAGCTGGGCCCGCAGTTCAAGGACTTCGAGTTCGAGGACCTCAACCCCAAGACGTTCGTCCGCAAGCAGCTGATGGACGGCAACGACGACCTGGGGCTGAAGGAGATCCGCGAGAGCTTCGACCTGCGCAAGGACCTGGCCGACGTCACCGACGCGGTCAACGGCCGCACCCCGGCCGCCTCCGATACCGCCAACAGTGCGGCAAACGGCTCTGCGGGCGCGTCGGTCGGCGGCTCGTCCACCAGTCTCACCAAGACCGGCGACACCGCTCCTGACCTGCTGAAGAAGACCCCGTCGCCGGCTCCGCCCGAGCGCCCGCCGTTCGACGCAGACGCCACCTGACCCCGGTCAATCCCGACTCGTCCGGACGGTATGGCTATTCTCCATCTGTCCGGTTGCGAGGACGCCCAAGCCCGCGGGGGGCGGGCCGCTCCGGATCCTGACTGATCGAGGAGGCGGCCGCGCAGATGGAGACGACGAGTCGGATTGATACGGACGGTGTCCCGGGCACGGCCACGGCGGAGGAGGGGCCGGCGGTCCGGCGTGCCGTCGACGGCTACCTGAAAGCGACCTTCCCCTGGTACGGGCTGGACGAGGCCTTCACCGGCCCGCGCTGGCTGATGCAGGTCGCCGCCGCGGCCGACGGCACCGTGCAGCACGGTGCCACGGGGCACGGTGACGAGCCGTCGGTGAAGTCGGACGGCTCCGCCGACAAGGAGCGGTTCGCCGCGGTGATCACGGTCGCCGCGAGCCCGGTGCGGCGCAGCGGTGACGGTACGGGCGTGCTGGACGCCACCACGGTGTCCTCGGCGGCCTGGCTCGCGGGCTCCGGCCTGCTGGCGTACACCTGGCCGCCGCAGATGGACCACACCCTGCGCGACGACTGGCTGGACCAGCAGACCGAGACGGCCTTCACCCTCGCCGACGACCTCGGCAGCGCCCCCTGGACGACGCTCTCCCTGCCGGTGGACGGGGTGCCGGTGGAGTTCCACTACCGCGAGTCCGAGTTCGGCTGGGTGCTGGCCGGGTCCGCCCACGAGGGCGTGCACATCGGGGCGTACGGGCGGGGGATGAGCGCGTACGGTCTGGGCTTCGCGGCCATCAAGGACATCGAGACGTACGCGTAACGCCGACGACAGCACACAGCACACAGCACACAGGGCGGGCCGGATGACCACCGGCCCGCCCTGTCGTGTGCTGCCCGTGCAGGGGTGTCAGAACTTGTTGCGCGGGGTGATCCCCAGCGACATGCCCGACAGGCCGCGCTGACGGCCGCCCAGCTTCTGCGCGATCGAGCGCAGCGCGCTGCCGGCCGGGGAGTCGGGGTCGGACAGGACGACCGGCTTGCCCTCGTCGCCGCCCTCGCGCAGTCGCACGTCGATCGGGATCGAGCCGAGCACCGGCACCTCGGCGCCGACCGTGCGCGTCAGCCCCTCGGCGACCCGCGCGCCGCCACCCGAGCCGAACACGTCGACCATCTCGTCGCAGTGCGGGCACGGCATGCCCGACATGTTCTCCACCACGCCGACGATCTTCTGGTGGGTCTGCACGGCGATCGAACCGGCCCGCTCGGCCACCTCGGCCGCCGCCTGCTGCGGGGTCGTGACGACCAGGATCTCGGCGCCCGGCACAAGCTGCGCCACCGAGATCGCGATGTCACCGGTGCCCGGCGGCAGGTCCAGCAGCAGGACGTCCAGGTCGCCCCAGTACACATCGGCGAGGAACTGCTGGAGCGCCCGGTGCAGCATCGGACCGCGCCAGACCACGGGCGCGTTGCCCGGGGTGAACATGCCGATGGAGATGACCTTCACACCGTGTGCGGACGGCGGCATGATCATGTTCTCGACCTGGGTCGGCTTGCCGTCCGCGCCGAGCATCCGGGGCACGCTGTGCCCGTAGATGTCCGCGTCCACGACGCCGACCTTCAGCCCGTCGGCCGCCATCGCCGCGGCGAGGTTCACCGTCACCGAGGACTTGCCGACGCCGCCCTTGCCGGAGGCGACCGCGTACACCCGGGTCAGCGAGCCGGGCTGGGCGAAGGGCACCTCCCGCTCGGCGGTGCCGCCGCGCAGCGAGCTCGCCAGGTCCTTGCGCTGTTCGTCGCTCATGACGTCGAGGGTCACCTCGACGCGCGAGACGCCCTCGACCCGGGCGACCGCCTCGGTCACGTTCCGGGTGATCGTCTCGCGCATCGGGCAGCCGGAGACCGTGAGATACACGGTGACAGCGACTACACCGTCAGGATCGATCTCGACCGATTTCACCATGCCCAGCTCGGTGATCGGGCGGTGGATCTCCGGGTCGTTCACTGTCGACAGTGCCTCAAGCACCGCGTCTTCCGTAGCCATACCGACGATGTTACGGCGCGGAGCACTACGGGCGGGTAGCCCCTCAGCGGTCGCCTTCGTCACTCTCGGCCGGGAACAGCACCTGCCGCTCCTCCATGTCCTTCACCATGTCCTGGAGTTCCGAGCGGATCCAGTCCCGGGTGGCGACCTCGCCCAGGCCCATACGCAGGGCCGCGATCTCCCGCGTCAGGTATTCGGTGTCGGCGATGGAGCGCTCGTTCTGCTTGCGGTCCTGCTCGTGCGTGACCCGGTCCCGGTCGTCCTGCCGGTTCTGCGCGAGGAGGATCAGCGGCGCGGCGTACGAGGCCTGGAGCGACAGCATCAGCGTCAGGAAGATGAACGGGTACTGGTCGAACCGCAGGTCCTTGGGCGCGAAGATGTTCCACAGCACCCAGAGGATGATGATCAGCGTCATCCAGACGATGAACCGCCCGGTCCCCAGGAACCGCGCGATCCGCTCCGAGAACCGGCCGAACGCCTCCGGGTCGTACTCCGGCAGCAGCCGCCGGCGCGGGGCCTTCGGCTGGTCCAGCCGGGTGCGCGGGGGCCGCACCAGGCCCGAGGAGCCGGTCGAGGACGCCTTCGCCCGGTCATCGCCCGCCATGACCGACCCCCTCCTCCCCGTGCAGATCCGTTTCCCCGTGCAGATCCGCCAGATCCGTCTCGCGCCAGTCGTCCGGCAGCAGGTGGTCCAGGACGTCGTCCACGGTCACCGCGCCCAGCAGCGAACCGCTCTCGTCGACGACCGGGGCCGAGACCATGTTGTACGCGGCCAGATAGCTGGTGACCAGCGGCAGCGGGGTGTCCGGCGGCAGCGGCACCAGATCGCTGTCGACGATCGAGCTGACCAGGGTGAACGGCGGATCGCGCAGCAGCCGCTGGAAGTGCACCGTGCCCAGGTACTTGCCCGTCGGGGTCTCGTCGGGCGAGCGGCACACGTACACCTGGGCGGCCAGCGCGGGCGACAGGTCCGCCTGCCGTACGCGGGCCAGCGCGTCGGCCACCGTGGCGTCCGGCCGCAGCACGATCGGCTCGGTCGTCATCAGACCGCCCGCCGTCCGCTCCTCGTACGACATCAGGCGGCGTACGTCGGCGGCGTCGTCCGGCCGCATCAGTGCCAGCAGCCGTTCCTTGTCCTCCTCCGGCAGCTCGGAGAGCAGGTCGGCCGCGTCGTCCGGGTCCATGGCCTCCAGGACGTCGGCGGCCCGCTCCTCGGCGAGCTTTCCGATGATCTCCACCTGGTCGTCCTCGGGCAGCTCCTCCAGGACGTCGGCGAGCCGGTCGTCGTCCAGGGCGGCGGCCACCTCCACCCGGCGCTTGGGCGAGAGGTGGTGCAGGGCGTTGGCCACATCGGTGGGCCGCAGCCGCTCGAACGTGGCGACGAGGTTCTCCGCGCCCTGGCCGTGCTCCTCCAGCGAGAAGCCGCTGACCGCCGACCACTCCACCGTCAGCGTCTCGCCCTTGCGGCGCAGCGCACCGCCGCGCCCCTTGCGGACGAAGTACTTGTCGATCTCCCAGTCGCGGCGGGCCGGCAGCTGCTGGATGGCCACGTCCAGGACGGTGACCTCCTCGTCGCCCTCCACCAGCCGGACCCGCCGGTCCAGGAACTCGCCGAGGACGAGCCGCTCGGTGGGCCGCTGTTCGAAGCGCCGCATGTTGACGACGCCGGTGGTGATGACCTGGCCGGACTCGACGCCCGTCACCCGGGTCATCGGCAGGAAGATCCGCCGGCGGCTGATCACCTCGACCACCAGGCCCAGGATGCGCGGCGGACGTCCGCCGACCCGCAACATCGCCACCAGGTCGCGGACCCGGCCGACCTGGTCGCCGTTGGGGTCGAAGACGGGCACTCCGGACAGGTGCGAGACGAAGACCCTGGGGGTGACCGCCGCCATCCGCCGCCTCCTTCGTCCGTCCGTGTCCGCCGTACCGTCTGTGTCCGTCGTGTCCCTGCGGCCCCGGATCCGGCCGGAACCGTTTCGTCCGGTCCGTGGCCGTGCGTCCGACCGTCCCGGCCCGCCGTCGCCGACCAGCGGATTTCGCCGGTACGCCGGGATCAGGCTAGCCCGTACCGCCGCGCCGCGCCCCGGCGGACCCGTCCGTACGGCTGGCTGCCGGACCGTGCGCGCCGCCCGGGTACGCTGCCGTCTGCCACCCCCGATCGCAGTTGAGAGGCAGTGCGCCCGTGACCTCTTTTGCCCCGGCCGTGCGGAACCATCGCCGGACCGCCCTCGCTCTCGTGCTGTGCGGAGGGCTCACCGTGGCCCTGGCCGCCTGCGGCACGGAGGAGGACCCGGACAAGGGGACCAACGGCGTCGCCAAACTCACCGCCGCCGAGATCGACAAGAAGGCCAGAGCGGCGGCCGACGCGGCGAGTGCCGTCCGTCTGTCGGGCACGCTCGTCAGCAAGGGCGGCACCTACCGGCTGGACATGAAGCTCACCGCGAAGGGCGGCATGGGCTCGGTGACCTCGAAGAAGCAGAGCTTCGCCCTGCTGCGGGTCGACGACGAGCTCTTCCTCAAGGCGCCCGCCGGCTTCTGGACCCACGAGGGCAGCGAGGGCGCGGGCGAGTCCGCCGACGCCGCGGCCGCCGAGAAGCTGGGCGGCAAGTACGTGAAGGTCCCCGAGGGCGACCCCAGCTACCGCCAGCTGCGCGGCTTCACCGACAAGAAGGTCCTGCTCGACGGGCTGCTCGCGCTGCACGGCAAGGTCAACAAGGGCGGCCGGGACACGGTCGCCGGACAGCGCACCATCCAGATCCTCGGCGGCAAGGGCGAGGGCGGGGCCTTCGACGTCTCGCTGGAGGACCAGCCGTATCCGGTACGGGTGGCCCGGGGCGGCGGCGGGGGCACGGTCTCGCTGGCCGACTGGGGGCAGGCCTTCCCGCTGGAGGCCCCCGAGAAGGACGACACCGTCGACTACGGCGGCCAGCTCCCGAAGTCCTCCGGCTGACCCGGCGGCCCCTCGAAGACCGCTCAGCCCTTCCGGCGGCGCTTCAGCAGCAGCCGGGGGACCGCCGCCGGGGCGGGCTCCCGGGTCGTGGCCCCGGTCGGCAGCGGTACGGCCGCCAGCGAGGTGTCCGGCAGCGCGGTGCTCACGGTCTCCGGCGTCAGCCGCACCACCGTGCACGTGCGCGCCCACCGCTCCGTCATCGACTCGGCGTCCGGCGCGTTCAGCCGCTTGCCCTTCAGCTCGGCGACCGCCGCCTCCCACTCCTCGGAGTGCGGCGCCAGAAAACGTACCGCCGCACTCCAGGCGACGATCCGGCCGCCCTTGTCCTTGCTGCGTACGGTGACCTCGGCGCGGCGGCCCCCGTCGGCCAGGCCCTCGGGCAGCGGCTGCTCGCCGGGGCCGCCGCCGACCAGCAGCGCCGCGCCCTCGTGCCAGACGTGCCAGACGGCGCGGGCCGGGCCGGAGCCCCGGACCCAGACGAGGCCGGACTTCTTCGTGGCCTCCTCGGCGAGGGCCCTCTCCAACAGGTCGGCGGCAGCATCAGTCATGGGCGCGAGCTTAGACCGGTGGGGCCGTGCTCACAGCCAGCCGTTGCGCTTCAGGATGCGGTGGATGGAGAAACAGACGGCCCCGATGACGCCCAGCACGATCGGATAGCCGTACTTCCACTCCAGCTCGGGCATGTAGTCGAAGTTCATGCCGTAGACGCCGCAGATCATCGTCGGCACGGCGATGATCGCCGCCCAGGAGGTGATCTTGCGCATGTCCTCGTTCTGGGTGACCGTCGCCTGCGCGAGATTGGCCTGCAGGATCGAGTTCAGCAGCTCGTCGAAGCCGATGACCTCCTCCTGGACCCGGGCGAGGTGGTCGGCGACATCGCGGAAATACTTCTGGATGTCGGGGTCGATCAGCCGCATCGGACGCTCGCTCAGCAACTGCATGGGCCGCAGCAGCGGGGACACCGCCCGCTTGAACTCCAGCACCTCGCGCTTGAGTTGATAGATCCGGCCCGCGTCCGAGCCGCGCGGGGAGCCCTTCGCCGGGGTGGAGAAGACATCGATCTCCACCTCGTCGATGTCGTCCTGCACGGCCTCGGCCACCGCGATGTACCCGTCGACGACGTGGTCGGCGATGGCGTGCAGGACGGCGGAGGGGCCCTTGGCGAGCAGCTCCGGATCGTCCTGGAGGCGGTGGCGCAGGGCGCGCAGGGAACCCTGGCCGCCGTGCCGGACGGTGATGACGAAGTCCCGGCCGGTGAAGCACATCACCTCACCGGTCTCCACGACTTCGCTGGTCGCGGTCAGCTCCGCGTGCTCCACGTAGTGGATCGTCTTGAAGACGGTGAACAGCGTGTCGTCGTAACGCTCCAGCTTGGGCCGCTGGTGGGCGTGGACGGCGTCCTCGACGGCCAGCGGGTGCAACCCGAACTCCCGGGCGATGCCCGCGAATTCGGCCTCCGTCGGCTCGTGCAGACCGATCCACGCGAAACCGCCCTCCTCCCGCACCTGGAGCATCGCCTCGTGCGGCGTCGGGGTGGCGGGCATCACCAGGCGGCGGCCGTCGCGGTAGACCGCGCAGTCGACGACGGCGCTGGAGGCGGACGGGTCGCGGGTGGTGTCGTACGCGCTGTAGGGGGCGCTGTTCTTACGGAGGGACGGGCGCAGGGACGGGCGCACGGCGGCGCGCAGGTCACGGATCATCGACATGGCTGGCTCCTTCACGGAGGGCCGTCGGCGAGGGCGTGGAACAACCCGGAATGGGGACGTGGGCTCACGTCCGCAAAGCGGGCTCCACCGCGCGGGCGCGATGACGGCGTTCGCTACAGACAGGCAAAATGCGCTACAGGCAGGCAGGAACGAAGGGCTCTTCCGTCACGCGGACTGCTGTCGGGGAGTCGTCCGGACACGACGGCGATGTCGGCCCCGGGCGACCGACGAGAGACGTCGGATCAGCGGGAAAGGTGAGGCTCGGAAGAGCGGTTGGTACTGCACGGTCGACTTGGATCCATGGCAGTCCCCACCTCCTCCGGCCGGTCCCCCGTGGGGGACGACGTGTCGTCGGGACGAAGAAGAGCGACGCTTCTGCGTGCTGTCCCGACCGGCGGCCAGGCTATCAGCCGCCCAAGGCCCAATCCCGTACTTTGCCCATTCACTACGCGATCTATGCTCGCGGCATGTCAGAAATTCTCGCTCTGGTCGAGGCGCGGCTCCGTTCCGCCCTCGGGGAACCGGATGCCCGGGCCGATGTGACGTTCCTCGGCACGGACCGTATCGAGGTGCTGCGTTTCCTCGACGGCGACATCGTGCGCTACGCGACGCTCGGCATGTCGGGCGCGCCGATGGCCGACCCCACCTCCCCGCTCGCCGACCCGGTGAAGGGCCCCCGCGCCGAACTGGTCCTCTCCGTACGGGGCGGGCTCGCCGACACCGACCAGGTGCTGCGCCCGCTCGCCGTGCTGGCCGCCTCCCCGCAGGTCGAGGGCTTGATCGTGGCCCCGGGTGCCTCGCTGGACCTGGGCGAGCCGCTGTGGACCGGGGCGCCGTTCACCTCGGTGCTGGTCGCGGAGGGCGGCGGTCTGGTGGAGGACCTGGATCTGGACGAGCCCATGGACCCGGTGCGCTTCCTGCCGCTGCTGCCGATGACGCACAACGAGGCCGCCTGGAAGCGGGTGCGCGGCGCGCAGGAGCTCCAGGAGCGGTGGCTGACGCACGGTACGGACCTGCGCGACCCGCTGCGCACGTCCGTACCGCTGGACTGATTCGTCTGCCCTGAGGGCGGTCAGTCGGCGAAGACCGTCACGCTGTCCTCCATCGCGTGGACCGGCTCCAGCTCCTCGGCCTCGTGGTTCAGCGCCGTACGCCGTACACCCACGACGGCCGCTCCGACCAGGGCGGCGAGCGCGGCCACCACGAACGGGACGTGGATGTCGGTCCACTCCTCGATCTTCGGGGCGAGGAAGGGGGCGGCCGCCGCGGCGAACCAGCGGACGAAGTTGTATCCGGCGCTCGCCACCGGGCGCGGCGCGTCCGAGACCCCGAGGGCCAGCTCGGTGAAGACCGTGTTGTTCATGCCGATGAACGCGCCGGAGACGATCGTGGCGACGATCGCCGTGGTGTGGCTGCCGTACCCGAGGACCAGCAGGTCGACGGCGAGCAGCACCAGCGAGGCCCCGAGCACCTTGAGCGAACCGAAGCGGCGCTGGAGGAGCGGGGCGACGAGCACGGAGAAGACGGCGAGCAGCAGGCCCCAGGCGAAGAAGACCGCACCCGACTTGTACGGGGTCATGTCCAGCACGAACGGCGTGAACGCCAGGATCGTGAAGAAGGCGTAGTTGTAGAAGAACGCCGAGGCCGCGACCGAGGCCAGTCCGCCGTGGCCCAGCGCCTTCACGGGATCGAGCAGTGACGTCTTGACGGCCGGCTTCGGCTGCTCCTTGAGGAACGCGGCGATACAGAGGAAGCCGATGGCCATCAGCGCCGCCGTACCGAAGAACGGGTAGCGCCAGCTGGCGTCCCCGAGCAGCGCGCCGAGCAGCGGCCCGCACGCCATGCCGAGGCCGAGCGCCGACTCGTACAGCAGGATCGCCGCCGCGCTGCCGCCCGCCGCCGCTCCGACGATCACCGCGAGGGCGGTCGAGACGAAGAGGGCGTTGCCCAGGCCCCAGCCGGCCCGGAAGCCGACCAGTTCGGCGACGGAGGACGAGGTGCCGGAGAGCGCCGCGAAGACGATCACGAGCGCGAGACCGGCCAGCAGGGTCTTGCGGCCGCCGATGCGGCTGGAGACGAAGCCGGTGACCAGCATCGCGAAGGCGGTGATCAGGAAGTACGAGGTGAACAGCAGCGACACCTGACTCGCCGAGGCGTCCAGCCCCTGGGCGATGGACGGCAGGATCGGGTCCACCAGGCCGATCCCCATGAAGGCCACCACCGCGGCGCCCGCCGTGGCCCAGACGGCCTTCGGCTGGCGCAGGATGCTGACCCCCGTCGCTCCTTCGTCGAACGGATCCTCTCCCTGCATGGGCTCTCTCCTTCTCCTCGGACTCTCCGGACTTCTCCGGCCTCCGGATCGATGCGTTATGCACAGAATAAGTTAGGCGGACTAATAAATGCAAGCTACATCTATTCTTCCCGGTCAGGGCCACGCTCCGGACGGGTGATCGTCCTTGACGCGAGGACCGGCGGGGAGGACGGTTGGTCCTTATGAGGGGCGAACCCAGTTGCCCGAAGTGCGGTGGCCGGGTCAGGGCGCCCGGTCTCTTCGCCGACGCCTGGCAGTGCTCCGCGCACGGCCAGGTCCACCCGATGCAGCCGGTCATCCCGCCGAGCGTCGAAGGGCTCGGCGTCGTGGTGCACCGCACGCAGGTCCCCGTCTGGATGCCCTGGCCGCTCCCCGTGGGCTGGCTGTTCACCGGGGTCGCCAGCGCGGGCGACGACCGCAGCGGCGGGCGCGCGAGCGCCGTAGCCTGCTCCGGACCCGGCCCGCTGGGCGGGATGGGCGAGCTGCTGCTCGTCGCCGAGGAGCTCGGCGTCGGACTCGGCGCCCGGTACGCCGGCATCGACGGCCCCGACCCCGGCCGCCACCTGAACGTCGACTCCGCCCCCGACGCCAAGGTCCACGCCGCCGGCCGCCCCACCCCGCTCTGGCACGTCAGGAACGCCCCGGAGGACCGCGCCGTCTTCGCGGGCGAGGCGCGGGGGCTGTGGCTCTGGGCGATCCTGTGGCCCGAGCAGTCGGGGCTCCTGATGTACGACGAGCTGGTCCTGACCGACCTGCGGGACGCCGGGGGAGAGGTGGACCTCGTCCCCTGCGGCGCGCTCACCCCCCGTCTCCTCGCCGCTCCCGAGGCGCCGCCCCGGCAGGGGAAGGGCGAGCGGTAGCGGGTGCGAGCGCGGCCGGACGCCCGGTGCGCGGCGGTTATCCTTGAGCGGTCCCCCGTCCGCCCGCGAGCCCCGGAGTCAGCCGTCGTGCGTATCGACCTGCACACCCACTCCACCGCGTCGGACGGCACGGACACCCCCGCCGAGCTGGTCGCCAACGCCGCCGCCGCGGGCCTGGACGTCGTCGCGCTCACCGACCACGACACCGTGGGCGGCCACAAGCAGGCCGTCGACGCGCTCCCCGAGGGGCTCACCCTCGTCACCGGCGCCGAACTCTCCTGCCGCGTCGACGGCGTGGGCATGCACATGCTGGCCTACCTCTTCGACCCGGCCGACGCCGAGCTGGAGCGCGCCCGGGAGCTCGTCCGCGACGACCGGGTGCCGCGCGCCCAGGAGATGGTCCGCAAGCTGCGCGCCCTCGACGTCCCCGTCACCTGGGAGCAGGTCGCCCGCATCGCCGGGGACGGCTCGGTCGGCCGCCCGCACGTCGCCGCCGCCCTCGTCGAACTCGGCGTCGTGCCCACCGTCTCCGACGCCTTCACGCCCGACTGGCTGGGCAACGGCGGCCGGGCGTACGCCGAGAAGCACGAGTTCGACCCCTTCGAGGCCGTCCGCCTGGTGAAGGCGGCGGGCGGGGTCACCGTCTTCGCCCACCCGGCCGCCGTGAAACGCGGCGCGGTGGTCCCCGAGTCCACGATCGCCGCGCTCGCCGAGGCGGGCCTCGACGGCATCGAGGTCGACCACATGGACCACGACGAGCCCGCCCGGGCCCGGCTGCGCGGTCTCGCCCGCGAACTGGGGCTGCTCACGACCGGCTCCAGCGACTACCACGGCAGCCGGAAGACCGTCGAGCTCGGCGCCTGCACCACCGACCCCGAGATCTACGGCGAGATCACCCGGCGCGCCACGGGAGCCTTCCCGGTGCCGGGCGCCGGTGGAGCCGTCCGCTAGCGCTTCCCCGCCCCACCCGTTTCTCTCTCCCCGCGCGCCCCTGTGCGTACCGCCGCCGTGCCCGACGCACCGCGACGGCCGCTTGCCCGGACTCGCGCCCCCTCCGTACCGCCCGCTCTTCTCTCGCAAGGCTCACTGTGTTCGACGTCGCTGTCTTCGGATCCCTCTTCCTCACCCTATTTGTGATCATGGACCCGCCCGGGATCACGCCGATCTTCCTCGCCCTCACCGCGGGCCGCCCCGCCAAGGTGCAGCGCAAGATGGCACTCCAGGCGGTCACCGTCGCGTTCGGCGTGATCGCCGTCTTCGGTCTGCTCGGCCAGCAGATCCTCGACTACCTGCACGTCTCCGTGCCCGCGCTGATGATCGCGGGCGGTCTCCTGCTGCTGCTCATCGCGCTCGACCTGCTGACCGGCAAGACGGACGAGCCGACGCAGACCAAGGACGTCAACGTGGCGCTCGTACCGCTGGGCATGCCGCTGCTGGCCGGGCCCGGCGCCATCGTCTCGGTCATCCTGGCTGTGCAGCACGCGGACGGCGTGGGCGGGCAGCTCTCGGTGTGGTCCGCGATCGTCGCCATGCACGTGGTGCTCTGGCTGACCATGCGCTACTCGCTGGTCATCATCCGCGTGATCAAGGACGGCGGCGTGGTGCTGGTGACCCGGCTCGCGGGCATGATGCTCTCCGCCATCGCCGTCCAGCAGATCATCAACGGCGTCACCCAGGTCGTCCAGAACTCCTGACCCGATCCCCGACGCCCCCGCACACCACAGCGCCCCCGCACGGACGTTCCGTGCGGGGGCGCTTCGTCTTCACAACGTCAGGTGTTACGAGGCCGAACTGTCGGCCGGCCGGATGTAGATGCGCTGGCCCGTCGCCGCGGCCTGCTGCACGATCCGGTTGACGGAGGCGGCGTCCACGACGGTGCTGTCCACGGCGGTACCGTCGACGTCGTCGAGTCGCATGATCTCGAAGCGCACAGTGCTTCCCTTCGTCTGATCCTCCTGCTGGAGAACTACTGGCGCCGGTGGGGCGTCCCACCGGCAAGACTAGGAACGCGAGGCTTCCCTCGCGTTCCACGTGGGTTACAACGAGTTGCCCCTGGCAAACATTCCCTACGCTAAGGAAATTTTTTGGATGTCTAAGTACCCGTCGGTAGCCACGCCACCACAGACCATGAGGTTCGCATGAACGAGGCGGACCCGCAGCTCATCGGGGTCACCGGAGAGGCCGGCATCGCCGCCCGGCTGGACCGCACCAACGAGCTGCTCCAGCGCATGCTCGTCGAGGTCGCGAAGACCCCGTCGACGCACGCCATCTTCGTGGACGCCGGCTATGTGTACGCCGCGGCCGGGCTGCTCGTCACCGGCACCGAGGACCGGCGCTCCTTCGACCTCGACGCCGAGGGGCTGATCGAGGCCTTCATCGACAAGGCCCGCACGATCTTCGCGGACAGCAGACTGCTGCGCGTCTACTGGTACGACGGGGCCCGGCGCCGCATCCACACCACCGAGCAGCAGGCCATCGCCGAACTCCCCGACGTCAAGGTGCGGCTCGGCAACCTCAACGCCAACAACCAGCAGAAGGGCGTCGACTCACTCATCCGCACCGACCTCGAATCCCTCGCCCGGCACCGCGCCATCAGCGACGCGGCGCTCGTCGGCGGCGACGAGGACCTGGTCTCGGCGGTCGAGGCGGCCCAGGGCTACGGGGCGCGGGTGCACCTCTGGGGCATCGAGGCCGCCGAAGGGCGCAACCAGGCCGAACCCCTGCTCTGGGAGGTCGACAGTCAGCGCACCTTCGAACTCGACTTCTGCCGCCCCTACGTCACCCGGCGGCCCGTCACCACGTACGAGGACGACACCCCGGCCCCCTCCCGGGAGGACGTCCGCTTCGTCGGCGCGCAGATCGCGGCCGCCTGGCTCGCCGCCCGGGGCCGGGAGTCCCTCGCCGACCTGCTGCCCGGCCACCCCTATCTGCCGGGCTCCGTCGACCAGGACCTCCTGGTGGAGGCCGAGCGGCTGCTCCAGCACTCGCTGCGCGGCCACGCACACCTGCGGCGAGCGCTGCGTGACGGCTTCTGGCGGCACCTGCAGGCGCAGTTCTGACCGGGTGGGATCACCTCCGTCAGGCGTCCGGCAGACCGTCCCAGAACGCGGCCAGCGCCTTCGCGGTCTCCTGCGGGCGGGCGGTGTTGGGGGAGTGCTCGGCGCCGGCGATCGTGGTACGGCGGGCGCCGAGGCGCCGCGCCATGGAGTCGAACAGCTCCACCGGCCAGACGTCGTCGCGCTCCCCGGACAGGACGTGGACGGGCAGCCCGACGGCGGCCAGCTCGTCCACCCGGTCCGGCTCCGCCGCCAACTGGGCCCCGGTGGCGATCAGTTGGGCCGGGCGGTGGGCCAGCCAGCGCCGGCGCATGTCCGCGCCGTCGCCCGTGTCCGCGTCCTGCGGCGGGTCCAGCGCCTGCATCGCCTGCCACACCTCGTCCATGGACAGCACGGACAGCGCGTCGCTCAGCATCTTCACCTTGTCCCGCTGGGCCGCGAGGACCTCCGCGGGGCCCGACGACATCAGCGTCAGCGAGCGGAACGGGGTGGCGTCCAGCAGGACGGCGGCACGGGCGATCTGCCCGCCGAGCGAGTGCCCGAGCAGGTGCAGCTCTCCGTCGCCGCCACCCAGGGCCGCTGCCTGTGCCAGCACGTCACGCGCCAACTCACCCTGGGCGTAACTCTCCTGGCGGTCCGCCCCCGGTGACTCGTACTGTCCCCGGCCGTCCACGGCGACCACCCGGTAGCCCGCACCGGTCAGCGGTTCCAGCAGCGCGATGAAGTCCTCCTTGCTGCCGGTGTAACCGGGCAGCAGCAGGGCGGTGGTCCGTGCCGGGGTACGCGGTACGGCGTCCAGGACGGCGAAGTCGCCGCGCTCGGTGACCAGGACACGGGCGCGGGCACAGGGCGGCGGGGCGAAGGTGGGCGGGCGGCTCATACGCCGAGGCTATCCCCGCCGCCCCTTTCCCGAGGTCACCGGGCGGCTCTCGCGGCGGCACGGGCAGCGAAAA